>NZ_JRAR01000035.1:0-29080 GCF_000768935.1 Porphyromonas sp. COT-290 OH860
ATTTGGCGGAGAAAGGAGTGCTTCATCCGGTCGCGACGAACCTGAGTATATACTTGTAGGAAGCTCGGAGCTGGTTCGGTTGGTTTGGTTGCCATGTCAATACAGTTAATTACATATTAAAGATAGTAATAATCAGAGATATATACGACGTTTCTAACCGAAAAGCGGCAAAATGCCGTGCAACGGTCTCTCTCTATATGTACTTAAAGGAATATCTTCCTTTTTGGTGGTTGCTTGCCATACTCCAATGGAGCAGGTCCTTTATTTAGAGGCTATCAACGCAGCTGCTGTCCCTCTATTCTTTATGATTACGGGATATTTCCTTTTTCATGATAATGCAGAGGTGACATATCGAAATATTGTTAAAGCCATAAAAAGGATTATGCCTATCATAATTATTTTACAAGTTGTCTATTATCCATTTGCTCCTATACATGAGGACTTATTTAGAGGTTGGGTTTTGTATGCTAGGCTTGTTTTTATGGGCTTTCATTCATTCAAAACTATTCATTTATGGTACCTGACAGCTCTTTTGGAGGGGTTGGTATTCTTTGCGGTTTACCTTAAAATATTCAAGAAAAAAGGGGTAGGGTGTTTAGTCGCTCTATCTATAACGGGGATCTTGCTCGGTCGTTATCGTTTTCTAGGGGGAGAGGCTTCGTCTCTTTTGACGTACAATGCAGTGAGTTATGCAATTCCATTCCTCGCTCTGGGCTACTGGGTTAAAGAGAATGAATCTTTTTTGATCAAGAGCAAACACTGGTTCGACTGTACCCTCTGTGTGGTTGTGCTGTTGTTTGTTGAATATACTTTTCTCATGAAGTATTCTTACGCACATTCGACTGAGGGAATTTTTTTGATGACCCTACCTCTCGTTTTGAGTGTGTTTGTATCTTGTCTTAAGAATGGGAAATTAGGTGTTGAAAGTAAGTTAAGTAGTATTGGTAAGCGATACGCTGGGAATATTTATTATTTCCACTTGATTATTGCTTATGGAGTATCCTTCTGTTTGTCTTTGATGGGCTTGGAGGATTGTTACCAAAGTTTTGGTACTTTGATTGTATTCGTCATGTCCCTAGGGTTTGCCTACTTAATTGTCAAGGTGCAGAATAGACTGGGTTTGCAAATACTACGTTAGCTTGTCTAGCTTTTTCGGGGCTTGATTTCCAAGCAGAGAGTCATCAGAGCTAGCATCATAATCTAAGGCCTTTGATGTTGTGGACTTTCTATATCTTTTCGTTGTGGAGAGGGGATACAAAAGTTTACAGTATTGGATTAGGTTTGGGGTTGTGGGCTATGACGGATCGTTTAATCGGGGTAATGGTGCTAGACTTCGTATTTGGGGCCTAGAAGGCTCTAGGTTGCATTCTGGATCATTTTGGGGCCTAAGACCAGCCTAGTGGAAATGGCTGTCTAAAATCACTCCTTTTTAATGTATTAAGCTACAAACAGATAGAGCCGCTCATCGAGCGGCTCTATCTGTTTGTAGCTGGTTTGTCGGTGTTTTTTTCCATTGATTTTTGGGGATTGATGGACTGACTCAGTATGATGTGTCCATTAATTCGTTGTAGTTAGTCCTTCGATTTTTTCGGGAAGCCTAGTCTGTCTTTATGAATCAACCTCTCATTTGATTCGTTTTCTTACTAATGTCTTTACAATCCTTAACTAAAAAGTAGACAAACCAATGTGTGATTTGCTATTCTTCTAGGGGGATACTAGGCGGCTAAAATGCCTTAGATCGTAGTTGCTGATTGGCTAAGGGGAGGAGCACGGAGGTCATCGTCCCCTCGACTGTCGTCAGTCCATTGGCTATTAGCCAGAGATTCATGCAGACTTTTCTGTCTGTTGTGGTTGTAATTTTTGCCCCTAGTTCCAGCGATTGCCCCATTGGGGTAGGGTGGCGATAGTTAAGATTGAGATTAGCTGTGACGTAGCGTAGGGCTGGTTCGCTCCCTAGTGCTCGGCCATAGTGCCGGTAGCCAGCTGCAGAGGCTGTCGCATTTCCATGGCAGTCTAGTATCGCAGCGATTAGTCCGCCGTAGACAAATCCGGGGAATCCCCCAGTGTATTCCTCCGAAGGGGTAAAGATGGCTATTGTTTCGCCTGCGGCCTCGTCTGCCCAATAGCTCATGATGTGCAGACCATGAGCATTGTCTGTGCCACACCCGAAGCAGTGACTGAATTGAGGAGGATAGTACTCCTGAAAAGCTTTCAATTTCATCGTATAATTACGTATAGTGGTTTGGCTATAATCCACGAAAGTACATAATACTCTGCACAAATCATTTGTAGGTATTCGGATAAGCAGCTATCTTTGATGTGCCTTTGGGATATGCAATATCGCCTAAATGGTGCGACCCTAATGGGATATTCAAGCCGGCTGAGTATATCCCAAATGTCGTGGGGCTGTGGCAAAATTCATTTTTGCTGCAACCCCATTTAATACACCTAATAGGTTGCCCAAGTTTGCCTTCGTATTGGCAGCGATTTAGGGTGCTTTACGTTCGAAGTTGTACCGAGTGCTACGGCTAATTGCGTGGGTGTGATATTTTTTGTACCTTTGTCGCCGTTATTTAACAAACTAACAGTATCAATAAACAATGAACAATTACGAAACCGTTTTCATTTTAACTCCCGTTTTGTCTGAGGTTCAGATGAAGGAAGCGGTAGACAAGTTTATCGGTCTGCTCCAGAAAGAAGGAGCCGAGATCGTAAACCACGAGAATTGGGGTCTGAAGAAGTTGGCCTATCCAATCCAGAAGAAGTCTACAGGGTTCTACCAGCTTGTAGAGTTTAAGGCAAACCCAGAGACAATCGCTGTGCTGGAAACTAACTTCCGCCGTGACGAAGCTGTACTTCGCTTCTTGACTTTCCGTCAGGATAAGTTCGCTGCTGAGTACGCTGCTAAGAGAAGAAACTTGAAGTCATCATCTAACGCAAACTAAACAATGGCTGCACCTCAATCAGAAATTCGCTACCTAACTCCACTATCGGTAGACAAGAACAGAAAAAAGTATTGCCGTTTCAAGAAGAGCGGTATCAAGTACATCGACTATAAGGATCCCGACTTCCTCAAGAAGTTCCTCAACGAACAGGGTAAGATCCTTCCACGTCGCATCACCGGGACTTCACTCAAGTTCCAGCGTCGTGTGGCTCAGGCTGTGAAGCGTGCGCGTCACCTAGCTCTGCTGCCTTACGTAACAGACAACATGACTAAGTAATTTTAACGAGAGGAGACAGAATACAATGGAAGTTATTTTGAAAGAAGACGTAGCTGGTCTAGGCTACAAGGACGACGTAGTAACCGTAAAGAATGGTTACGGGCGCAACTTTCTAATCCCTCAAGGTAAGGCTATCATGGCTACGGAGTCTGCCAAGAAGATGTTGGCAGAGAACCTTAAGCAGCGTGCTCACAAACTCGCCGCTATCAAGAAGGAAGCCGAAGAGAAGGCTGCTAAGCTTGAGGGTGTGAAGCTTGTGATTTCTATGAAGACTGGTGCAGCAGGTGCTATCTATGGCTCTGTGACCAACATCCAGATTGCAGAGGAGCTAGCCAAGAAGGGCTTCGAGGTAGAGCGTAAGCTTATCACCGTCAAGGGGGTTAAAGAGCTTGGTAGCTACACGGCTATGGTACGCTTCCACAAGGAGGTGTCTGTAGAGGTGCCATTTGAAGTGGTTTCGGAGAATGCTCCTGCTCAGCAGGAGGTAGCTGCGGAGGCTGCTCCTACTACGGAAGCTCAAGCATAAATCCTACGTTAAATAGGACGTTTACAAGAGCTATGCGAAAGGCCTGAGCCTTCTCACATAGCTCTTGATTATTTTGTTGCGATTCTTGCTGTAGAGAGTCCTTTTTGCGTGGCTACGTTGCGGCTATTCTAGGGAGTTTTGGTCTGTGGTTTTGGTGTTTACATAAAGTATAGCTAAATTTGCAGACCCAAACTTGGGTTCTTGCATCAAGAAAGGTATAACATAAATATAAAGAATTAAGTAATTATGATCGTAGTTCCATTAAAAGAGGGCGAAAACATCGAGAAGGCTCTGAAGAAGTTTAAGAGAAAGTTTGAGAGAACGGGGGCAGTGCGTGAACTGCGTGCTCGTCAGGCTTTCATCAAACCTTCTGTTATCAAGCGTAAGAAGATGCAGAAGGCCATCTATGTAAAGCAACTTCAGCAGATCGAAGACTAGTCGTCTGGCGACTCTCGTCGCAGGAGTCTAGAGCCCAAGGGCTACACTCTCTCCTTATATACGGAGCTTATCTGCACCAATCGGATATCCCACTAATGGGGGTATCCGATTGCTTTTTGCAAGATATTTGCGTCGTTTCTGAACAGATGTGCTTCAAAAAGGGTTTAAAAATTAGACAATAATTACTAACTTTACGGAGTAGTTTAATGGTCAAGATAAGTTGTTTTATAAAAAAGAATAAAATTATGGCTAATTCAAATGGAGGAGGCAAGTTTGCCCTAGGACTGCTCATTGGCGCTGCTGTAGGCGCTGCTGTGGCTTATTTCTCGGATCGTAGTAAGCGTGAGCGCTTCGCAGATGACTTCTCATGCACGGTAGATCGAGCTCGTGATAGTATCGTAGAGGGGTACTACGAAGCCAAAGATCGCTACGACCGCTATCGCAAGCGCCTAAGCCACGAAACGGAGGAGCTACTCAGCGAGGTGCGTGACGAGATCAACGATCTCTAGGCCTACAGCTCTTGGGCTACCTGCCTCGCGGATCTTGGTAGCTGTGTATCTAGTGCAGTAATCTCAAGCGTGGCCCTGCCCCTTGGGATTGCTGTTTTTTAGTAGTATTAGGAGTTCGTAGAAAGCTCTGCTCTTACCCAAATTATTCGTAGAAACTATGATGACAACCGAACGCCAAGCGCTCAATAAGCTCTCTCAGGCATCTGTCTCCCTGCTAAGAAGTAAGCTCAACCAAGGGCTCAGCTTCTTGGGGCTTCGTGGTGCCCAAACGACGAGTCAAATCGTCCAGTATGTGATACTGGTTTTTTTGCTCTGGCATCTCTTCCTTTTCCTCAATATCGCCCTCGGGCTGTATATCGCTGAGATCTATCAAGCTTCTCAAGCCGTGGGATTGCTGATTGTGGCTGCGGGCTATGCCGTCCTAATCCTACTATATATATTGCTCAGAGGGGTGATACAATCCTATGTGCAGAACCGTGTGGCTCGTAAGGCTATTGATGCGATCGATGCTATCAATAAGCAGATCGACACAGAGCCATGGCTCGTGGTATCGCCTGCCTATAGGGAGGAGTGTGTCATCGCCAGCGAGAAGGCCTATGATGATCTCTCCTGTCGCTCTCTAGAGGCTCAGCGAAAATCTGAAGAGGCTAGACACGATGTGGAGGTAGGTGTGCGTTATGTCCAAGAGAACTATGCCGACATTGCTATCAGCTTGATCGGCGAACGTCTCGAGCAAGTTGTGCCAGCCTATCGCTATGTGGCCCCGCTGGTGCGCCAGTTTAGCTCCAAGGAGCGAACTAAGCTCAGTACCAACGTGCAGACAGCACGCTTGCGCTCCAAGGCCTATCAGCCCAAGGAAGATGGTCTGCTGACTAGGGGCTTCAATTATGTGCGCCCCTATATGCCCTACTTGGGTGTGGCATACAATATCGCTCGCCCCGTCGTTTCGGCTTTCTTGATGACCCAGACCCGTGGTATACTCTGGAAGGCTCTAGGGTTTTTCCTTAGGAAGAAACGTAAATAGACATTCATTCAATGGTTAATTTCATCAAATAGATTTAGTACAAAATATGCTTACAGTTATGCTAAGTGGCTTGCTTTTGGCAGGCTCTTTGGCGGGACAGCCTGCCCTAGCAAGCACTCCAGCTCCACATCACAAGGTAAAGGCCGAGGCCGCAGAGGCGCATCGCTTCGAGCTGATGAAGCTTCCATACGCTACCGATGCCCTGGAACCAGTGATCAGTAAGGCTACGGTCGAGCTACACCACGGCAAGCACTTGCAGGGCTATGTCAACAACCTCAATCGCCTCAAAGCAGGTACTGTGTTTGAGCACGTGACCGATTTGGTGAGCATCGTCAAGCAGAGTAAAGGGGGGATATTCGATAATGCTGGTCAGCTCCTCAATCATAACCTCTACTTTGCTCAGTTCTCCCCCAAGCCACAAGCACTCTCAGGAGCATTGGCCGAGGCCATCAAGAAGCAGTGGGGTAGCGAGGCCGAGTTCCGTGCTGCTTTTGAGCGTGAGGGCATGACGCTCTTTGGCTCTGGTTGGCTCTGGCTCGCCTCGGACAAGGCTGGCACACTCTCTATCGTCAAGGAGGCCAATGGGAGTAACCCAGTAGTTCGTGACCTAACACCACTGTTAGGCGTAGACCTGTGGGAACACGCCTACTACCTCGACTATCAGAATAAGCGTGCCGATCACCTCAAGGCTCTCTGGCGCATCATTGACTGGCAAGTGGTAGGCCAACGCTACGACCAAAGATAGAGGAGCGACTAGGATATTAGTAACCCATTCGGTGGGAGCATTAGCCCTATTCCCAACGCTACATCTAAGAGGATCTGAGTAATCGATGAGCTATTGGCAGATCAATAGACGTGTACTCGGTAGGCTCCGCGTCGCATTCATTGCGATGGCGGTGCTTGCCTTTTTGTACATACTCCCCTCGTTGCTCTTCCTTATACCAAGTATTCAGCGTAGCGCTGGCAATAGGGTCGCCCATACGTTGGGCAAGCTTCTCGGCACAGAGGTGTCGATTGGGCGTGTCAGTGTCGATGGTTGGCTCGACTTGTCGGTCGATGATATTCTGGTATTGGATAGCCTTAACCGTCCAGCTCTCAAGGCCGATCGTTTGCTTGCTGGTATCGAGCTCTCGGACTTGATCCTAAGCCAGAGCTTGAGAGTTAGCTCAGCGCGCCTCTTTGGGGCATCAATTCATCTGATTGTAGATAGTGCTTCGGGACGGCTCAACGTCCAGCCCATTCTAGAGCGACTGAGTGGCTCGGACGAGGATTCGTCTTCGCTCGTCGTAGACATCAATACGATCATTCTGCGTGACGCCTCTATCAGTCTGCAGCGAAAGACGGGGCAGATGCTTGCACTTGAGCGGCTGAATACGAAGATCCGGCGCCTCAATTTCGCCCCCAATCAGTTTGGTGGAGTCGTGGACGAATTGAACTTCTCTACCTCATGGGGCTTTGTGCTCAGGGATATGAAGGCTCAGATCGAGGGGCGTGAGAGCCGCATTACTCTGAGCAATCTTGGTCTTCAGCTCGACGAGAGCGAGATCTCTATCCCACGCCTCACCCTCAATACCTCCCGAGAGGGTTTGGCGATCGTTGAGGAGCTGGATCTAAGACGGATGGAGCTCTCGGCCGGAGATATTGCACCATTCTATGCCCCACTAGAGGCTCTAGGAGAGGCTAAGCTCTCTGTGCAAGCTAAGCTACTGGGGCAAGGCTACCATATTGATGTCGAGGAGTGGCAGATGCGTCTGGACAATCGTATGTATCTCAATAGCCAAGGGCAAATTCATCTAGATAGCCTTGGGCAATTTGAGGGTGCGGATTTGCATACCAGTCCGCTCCAGCTATCCTCTTCACTGGTATTGCTTTTGCCTAGGTTCATTCCGAATTTTAGTTTGACGGAGCAATTGGCTGCTCTCTCCTCACTCGGGCAAGTGAGCTATCAGGGAGGGTTCAAGATCCGTCTAAACGAATTGCTTGCTGTGGACGGCCTACTCAGTACAGGCCTCGGGCGTTGGCAAACGTTTGCGCTCTTGGAACGTATGGATCTAGGGCAGGAGTTCGTTCGTCTGAAGCTCAGTACGCCACGCTTCGATGCAGCTCCGCTCATTGGTCAGACCATGCAGCTAGGCCTATTGTCAGGAGCGTTGGAGCTCGAGGCCAATCGATCCGATAGCCTCTCTGCATGGCAGGCAGCAGGTCGTGTGGATATTGAGCAACTTGCTTGGCGTGGCTACACCTATCGTGACCTACAAGCCACGATTACGAACCCACGAACTGGACGCTATCAGCTAGATCTACACTCGGCCGACCCCAATGCTCAGCTCACGGCGGAGGCCTCATTCTCTCTAACTGGCTCTACACCTCGAGATTTGACATTGGGCGTCGTGAGCGAAGGTATCAACCTTGGGCATCTAGGGCTAGAGGATGGTGAGCTATCTCGCTACTTTACTTTCGATGCTGAGGCACATTTGTCTTCTCTAGATATGCAGGAGGCAGTGGGAGCACTTAGGCTGAAGCACTTCTCGCTCGTTGAGCGAGCGGATAGTATGACCCTACGAGATCTTCACCTTAGTCTGAGCAAGGACGAGCATCAATGCTACCTCTCGGCTGTCGCTCCGTGGCTCTCGCTTAGTCTGGTGGGGGATTATCAGCTTACTGAGCTACCTAGCCGAATGGTGCATTCGTTCTACCGGCATATTCCTCTGCTGCATCACATCGCCCCAGTTAAGAGGAATAGCGACCGTGCACAGTGGGCACGCCTAGAGCTCAAGGTCGATAGCCTGCCCCGCCACCTCGACCGTCATCTTGGGCTTTCGCTTGCCCTCACGGAGCCACTCAGCCTCTCGGGGAGATACGACGAAGCCAAAGACCACCTTGCTCTCACCCTCTTGGCTAAGGATATGGAGCTATCTCAGCATCGTTTGCGGGATCTGCAGCTATCTCTTGTGGACAATCGGATAGAGGCTAGTGGTGACGTCAAGCTCCTCGGTGGGGGAGCTCTCCTCGGATCTAAGCTCTCACTTGCCTCAAGTGGCGACAGCGTAGAGCTCAAACTGAATCTAGGCCGTGAGGCTGATGGGCAGGAGAATGGCGTCCTTCACCTCTCTACACTTCTAGAAGCAGCCTCTAGCCGAGTCGCTAGCTGGGAAGACTTGCGGGCCAAACTCCGTCTATACCCCTCCAAACTACGCATTCACTCTGCTCTGTGGCACCTAGCTCCAGCTCATGCCGATTTGTCTGCCCAATCCGTCGCTATACACGGTCTGAGGTTGCAGACCGAGGGGCGTAGCCTGAGGGTGGACGGTTCGCTCGGTAAGCTACCCGGCGATGAGATCGTCGCTCAACTAGAGAATATCAATCTGCGCTACATACTCGAGGCATCGGGCATTGACTTTACGATGATCGAAACCGATCTGACGGGCACAGCTCGTGCTCGTCTAGATGGCGATGTCATCAGAGCCGAAGCGCAGGTAACTAGCCCGAATTTCCATCTCTCGGGTTACGATGTCGCAGCGATTGATGTCGGGCTGAATTGGAATAGCGAAGATATGAACCTCAACCTACACGGCTGGGTCAATCAGTTAGCTGGCGGGCGCTCACGTGTGGACGGACATATTCGCCTCGAAACCCCCGCAGGGATAGATCTACAGTTCAAGGCCGAGCAGTTTGACCTTGGCTTCGTACATGTATTCACAGACGGATTTCTCAGTACCATTGGCGGACGAGGCACGGGCTCGGTAAGGCTCTTTGGCCCCTTCGAGCGGGGCGTGACCGTGGCGGGCGAAGCGCAAGTAGACGGGGGCGAAGTCGGAATTAAGATTTTAGGGACTAAGTACTTTTTTGACCAGAAACTGCGCTTCACGCCTGAGCGCATGATCTTCGATAAGCTCCGTCTAAGGGACGAATCTGGGCGGACGGGGATACTCGAGGGCTATATTGGGCACGATCACTTCGGCGACTTCGACATCCAGCTACGTGCCTACGACATTGACCGACTTAAGCTCCTACAGACCACGACCAATAGAGATATACCCGTCTACGGCACGGCGTACGGCTCTGGGCAGGCGACGCTACGAGGCAATGAGGATCGCCTCTCGATCGATCTGGCACTCTCCAGTGAGGCGGGTACGGATCTGACACTCGACTTCAACCCCGTGCAGATTGGCCGTGAGGAGAGCTTGATGCGCTTCCGACCACTACGCTCCGATAGCCTGCTCTATCAGACCGATACGCTTGCTCTTGCCCTAGAGGAGCAGCCTATGGCGTTTGATATGAAGATGAACCTCACCGTGACGCCAGAGGCCAAGATGACTCTGCGCCTTGGCTACGACGGCAACAACGAAATCAAAGGCCGTGGAGAGGGTAATCTGATGATTAACGTACCCAATCTAGGAGAATCCACCGTCTTCGGGAGCCTCGACATTACCGAGGGGCTCTACACCTTCCGCCTAGAGCAGCTTGCTCATAAGCGCTTTACCATCGCCGAGGGCGGAGAGATCGTCTTCCGTGGCAATCCGATGCAGGCCAATCTGGACCTAAAGGCGGTCTACGCGCTGACGGCTAACATCGCCGACCTAGACGAAGACCTTGCCCTCGATGCACGGCGAACGAACATCCCCGTGCACTGTATGCTCGGCATTACGGGCGAAATCACGCACCCGAATGTCCGCTTTGCTCTGGAACTCCCGGGAGTAGACTCTGAGCTAGAGCGCCGTGTCCGCTCGCTCCTGAATACAGACGATGCGGTGATGCGCCAGATGCTATACCTGATTGCTCTTGGTAAGTTCTACACGCCCGATCAGCTCGCCCGTGAAGGCAAGAATACGACGAGCAACTGGACTGCTGTGGCCTCCTCTGCCCTCTCGGAGCAACTGTCGTATCTGTTAGGCAACTTAAGCGAAACGATCAACATCGGCACAAGCATCAAGACGCGCAATACCGCCTTCGAGGATACAGATATTGAGCTTCTGCTCTCAGGGAGCTGGTTCGACAATCGCCTGCTCTTCAGTGCCAACGTCGGCTACCACGACAATCCATATCTCAACAATACGTACATTGGCGAGTTCGATATTGAGTATAAACTCAATCGCCCCGGCACGATTCGCCTCAAGGGCTACAACCACTACAACCAGATGTACCAGTATCTGCGTCAAGGGCTGACGACCCAAGGTTTTGGAATCCTCTTTAGGCAACGCTTCGACCGCCTAGGCGATCTTTTCTCCCCTACTAAGAGTCGCATCAGACCGCCTCGCATCCTGCCTCTAGATACACTTCCGTCGGATGCAGTACCTTTGCAGGTACAATCATCAACAGTAGAATAGTAAATAATAAGACAAAAGATAAGTATGGATAATACCCGTATGAGCCGTATCAATCGGCTTCTGCAGAAAGAAATCAGCGATCTCTTTCGCCAACAAACCTCGGCGATGCCGGGCGTACTCGTGACCGTCACCTCGGTTACTGTTAGCCCCGATTTGAGCATTGCACGTGTTCGTCTCTCGATCTTCCCTACCGAGCGAGGCAAGGAGCTCCTCGCGAATATCCGAGAGAATACCAAGACAATTCGCTACGACCTAGGTCAGCGCGTGCGCACTCAGCTGCGCAAGTTGCCAGACCTATCCTTCTACATCGACGATTCGCTCGACTATCTAGAGCGCATCGACGAGCTACTCAAGAAGTAGCCTACACTTACTCGAGTAAAAGCTAAGGGGGCTGTGCCGAAGTATCGACTTCGTGCGCAGCCCCCTTGCTTTGATTTTTAGTGCTCTTTGAGACGCTTGTCTATTATTTCTAGTAATCTTTTTGCCTTGGGATGTTCAGGGTATTTGAGTAGGATAGCCTTCGCCTCCTCAAGTTCTCCCGTCGGCTTACCCAGCGAGACACCACCCATCACAAGTGTGCTGGCATAGTCTATTCCGTAGGCTTTGGGATTGAAACTTGCTAGCTCGTGGAGGATGTTGCGAGCTTCTTGATAAGCCTCTTCGGCTTTTTCTTGCATCCTTAGCTTCCAGTAGAGGATAGCTAGGTTCTGTTGAGTCGTCGCCACATAGGGTTTGTATACCTGTGGATTCTTGTCCGCCAACTCTCGGCGTATTTTGAGTGCTTCCTCGTAATGCGTTTGTGCTTTCTTAAGCTCTCCGAGGTTTTGGAGTAAGACCCCCAAGTTATTTAGAACTCCCGCTACATCGGGTTTGTATGCCTGTGGATTCTTGTCCGCCAGCTCTCGGCGTATTTTGAGTGCTTCCTCGTAATGCGTTTGTGCTTTCTTAAGCTCTCCGATGTTTTTGAGTACGATCCCTAAGTTATTTAGAGTCGTCGCCACATCGGGGTTGTATGCCTGTGGATTTTGTTCCGCCAACTCTCTATATATATTGAGTGCTTCTGCGTAACTAATTTGAGCTCCCTCAAGCTCTCCGATGTTTTTGAGTAAGTTCCCTAAGCTATTTAGGGTCGTCGCCAAATCTAGTAAGTAGGCCTGCAGATTCTTTCCTACTAACTCATCATATACTTTAGCTCTTCTTCCTGAGGGTGTCTTGGCTTCCTTAAAATCTGTAATATTTTTGAATGGACTCCCAAAAAAGTCGTTTATGTAGAGGAAGGCCTGAGGGCTCCCTTTTGCGTGTCTTTGATAAGCTTGAAGTGCATCTTCTAAGTACTCCTTAGCTTGTCTGTAGTCTCCGGTTTCTTTGTGTAAGACTCCTAATCTAAGTAAGTTGTTGGCTGCATAGTAGGTGTCTGCGTATAATCTCTCGTTAGTCAGTCTTAGCCTTATTTTAAGCTCCTTCTTGAAGCACGCCTCGGCCTTCTCTAGATTGCCTATCTCATAGTAGAGGTCACGCAAGTTGCTCAGAGTCTCAGCCACATTAGGGAGGTATGTTTGTGGGTTCAACTGAGTCAGCCCTAGGCGTATTTCAAGAGCCTTGTCAAGATATATCTTACTCTTCTCAAGGGAGCCGACATTGCGAAGAGCGACACCAGTGTTATTTAGCATTGTTGCTAATTTGGGGTTGTATTTTTGTGGTTCTTCTTGAGCTACAGATAGGAAGCTTTTGAGAGAATATTCGAGAAGCCCTTCGGCTTTCTTTTGATTCTCGCATCTAGAGAATGCTATACCAAGTGCATTCATTGCTTCAGCAGTATGCAATGAAAGAACACGCAAATGAGGTCTGATGTAGTCCCATTTCTTTTCAGGCGAGTCTAATTCAATCAGACGATTATAGAAGTCGTAAGCCTCTTCGAAAGAGTATTGTGCTTCTGCTGCTTCAATCAACTGCCTGACGATGTTGATCTCGTCCTGACGCTTCTTATCTTTAAAGTCTTCGTAAATAGAGGTTAGATTTCGTTTACTTTTTCCTGTCAACACCTCCTTGATGTCCATTAGAGTTTCTGCGAGGTAGTCATTTCCTGCCTGCTTCTGTAGTTCGATTTCTTCGGTTAACTTGTCGGTGTGCTCTAGTGCGAATAGAGCAATCTCATAGACGAGATTCTTCATCTCTTCGGAGTGGATGCGCCCCGTAAGGAACATCTCCTCAAGTTCTCTCTTTACTGCTACTTGCCCTTCGCCTAACGGAAGCTCTGCAAGGAGTGCTCGGATATACTGTGAGTTTATTCCGGGTCTACTGGCTTCATTGATTTGCTGCTGAAGATGGAAGTTAGATGCCGTCTGGTGTTCCGAAATTCTTTTACTGAATACTTCAATTAGTATTTGCTCATTTTCATCCGTGGCTTTGAATGAGGCGGGAGCGTAATAATATTCCTCTAGTCGCTTGCTTAGTGTTGCATATTTACTCTTGGGAGTCGCCGTATCTTCAAGTGTCTTCTCGATTGCTGTATCTAGTTGTTCGTCTACTTGGTCGTCGTATTGATTGATTAAGCCTTGTACAAGAAGTAACAAAAGGCCACTTATAATCCCAAGTATAGTCAGTGATATGCATCCCCTCCACGCTTTTTTTTCTTCTGAGAGGAGTCGACTTATTGTGGGCTTTACTCTAGACCAATCTTTGCTGATGGGATATTGAGCCCTTTTAAGTCGGCGACGGACTCTAGTTCGTAGGGTGCTTACACAGGCTTTGCTTTCCATAGACGCATTGGTGTATAGTTAGACCATTAAACGCTTTATTGTCCTTTCAAAAATACATATATTCATTGGATTACAGCATTAGATTTGTTCGTGTGGTTGCTTGCCTTGTCCGCTCTGATGCGTCGGAATGATTACGTTGCCCATCAATATAATTTATTGATTTTTCTATCACCTTGCTGTTGATTGGTCTCTAGGGCTTGACCTGCAGTTTGTCCTCTCGCATACGCTGGCTAAACTGCTGTAGGTAGCTCTGCATAAGGGGTAGGAGCTCGCCGAGAGCCTCGGAGTCGCTATGCTGGAGGTCGGTCTGTAGGTGCGGATCTTGCTTATAGTTGTACAGAGCTATGACGCGCTCGCCATCGAACTGCAGGAGGTAATCCCCACGCACCATCTGATATGCTCCGTCTAGCGTGCTCATCGCCCAGTGATCGGCATTGCTGTCAAGCATATTATGCCCAAACGCCACGACGGGCGCATCTAGCCCGAGTAGGTCGAGTAGCGTGGGCATCAGGTCGGCTTGCTGGACGATCGTCGTGCTATCTCGCCCAACGAGTTGCCCCGACGGGTCGAAGAAAATCATCGGTATGCGGAAGAGGCCTCTAGAGTTCTTATACTCCTCGAGATGCCCCGGCACGGCATGGTCAGCCGTGATGACGAAGAGCGTATTCTTGTACCAAGGCATCTGCTTAGCTCGCTCGAAGAAGCGTTTGAGCGCATAGTCGGTATAGCGGACGCAGCGGTGAATGGGTATAGGCCCATGTGCGAAGACGCCCTCGTACTGCGCAGGCAGCTGGTAGGGTTCGTGCGAAGTGGTGGTAAATTCGCCTGCGAAGAATGGTTCACGCAGCGTACCAATCTTCTCGCATACAAACTGCAAGAAGGGTTCGTCCCAAATCCCCCATTTCCCATCGTACTGGCTATCATCGCCAAACTCGGTCTTGCCGTAGTATTGCTCGAAGCCCAGCTGACGAGCCATGGCATCGAAGCCCATCGAGCCATTGGGAGCATTGTGAAAGAAAGCCGTCTGATAGCCTGCACGGCGAGCGATCTCTACGACCGAGCTGATGCGATTGCCAGAGTAGGGCGATAGCACGAACGAGCTCTGTGGCTTGGGGATCGATGCCATCAGGTTGGGCATAGCGTCAATCGACTTGCCTCCACCTGCGTAGCCGCACTCGAAGTAGTAGCTGTGTTGCAGTAGCGAATCGATAAAAGGCGTATAGCCCTCGTAGCCTTCGATGTCACGATTCAGCGCTCCGACCCACTCGCGTGCCATACTCTCCCAGATGATGAGTACTACGTTGCGCCCTCTCATAAGACCTGTGTACTGGGTACTATCGGCACTTAGGCGTACTGGGTCGAAAAGTGCCCTAGCCCTCTGCTCGTCCATAAACCGATAGTCTGGCAGGACGAACTTATCTGCTAGGCGTATCATCGTGAAGGGAGTGTTGAGTACCATAGCTCTCTGCTCGGCTCGATCGACATAGGCAGAGGCATTGGCGGGGGAGATAGGTCTAGTAGCTGCAAGGAAGCCTCCACGCATTGCCCCGATGAGTAGGGCGATAGAGCCAGCCGCTAGGGCAACCGAGCCTGTATAGTAGAGCCAAGGGCTACGCACTAGCACGGTCTGGGTGGGGCGAGTGCGACGATACAGCCATACCCATATCAGCACGATGACGATGCCGATGAGCGTAATGCCCCAGTAGCTCCAAAGGAAGTGGACGAAGTTGAAAGGATTCTCGTTGCCAAACTCCTCAAAGACGGATAGGCTGGTGCGTCTGCCGCTGAAGCGATAGTAGACCACATCGCCAAGGTTGAGGATCAGCATCGGGATATTGGATAGCCAGTAGATCCAATCGATGAAGCGCTGATAGCTGGCTCTACTCCTCATACGCAAGGGCAGTAGATGCAGTACGATGACCAGCAGGTTGGTGTAGGCAATGGCCGAAGCGTCGAATCTGAGCCCACCGAGCATAATCTGGTTGAAGCTCGCCCAGCTGTCTATGCCCAATAGATCCTTGTTGTAGAAGTAGAAAATGAGCCTACATAGGGTATAGACTGCAAAAACTAAACCTAGCCTAAGGGCCAGAGCACCGTAGATACTACGCCAGATGCGCCCTTTGCCCTTCTCTGTATTTATATTCATCTTGTATTCATTGCCTAACGAGGCTCAAAGGTACAGCTTTGTCCCCACTCCACCCACGAGGTAGAGTGGAGGGTACAAGTCGCAACTCGTCTTGATGTGCCTGTCTAGATATATTGGGAAAGGCGGTATGCCGAGATTTATGCCCCGACACACCGCCTTCTGCTCTCTACTGTGATGATGCCTAGAGGCCCTGCTCGCTTAGATAGCGCTCTGCCTCGATCGCTGCTTTGCAGCCAGATGCAGCAGCCGTTACCGCTTGGCGATAGTGTGGATCTGCCACGTCGCCTGCGGCATAGACGCCCGGTACATTGGTGCGAGGCGAGTGCCCCTCCGTGATGATGTAGCCAGTTTCGTCTAGCTTGAGGTAGTCGGCGAATAGGCCAGAGTTGGGGGTATGGCCAATGGCTAGGAAGAAGCCGTCAATGGCGATATCTACCTGCTCCTCGTCGGGCTCTCCCTTGCGCTTAACCAGATGAGCGCCTTCTACACCATTCTCCCCGAATAGACCTACCGTATTGTGCTCAAAGAGGATCGTGATGTTCTCTGCTTTGCGTACACGCTCCTGCATAATCTCGGAAGCACGGAGGTAGTTTTTGCGCACGATCATGTAGACGTGCTTGGCTAGGCTAGCCAGATATAGAGCTTCCTCGCAGGCTGTGTCGCCACCACCCACTACGGCTACTACCTTATTGCGATAGAAGAAACCATCGCACGTAGCACATGCCGACACGCCCATACCCGCATACTTGGCTTCGTCCTCTAGGCCAAGGTACTTGGCTGTTGCCCCTGTAGAGATAATCACCGTGTCGGCTGTGATCTCTTCACCTGTGTCGAATGTAATGAGGTAGGGGGCCTTGGATAGGTCGGCCTTGACTGCGATGCCTCGGCGAATCTCAGCACCGAAACGCTCGGATTGCTTGCGTAGGTCGGTCATGAGGGACGTCCCCGTGGTGCCCTCGGGGTACCCGGGAAAGTTCTCTACCTCGGTCGTTGTGGTCAGCTGACCACCGGGCTGTATCCCCTCGTATAGGAGGGGGGATAGGTTGGCACGTGATGCATAGATAGCGGCTGTGTAGCCTGCTGGACCAGATCCGATGATCAGGCAGCGACGATGTTCTCTGCTCATATATGGTTTAATGTCGGATTATTTACTACAAGAGTATAACTCAAATGGTTGAGCCTTGGTTTATTTTGATGCACACAAAGATAAGACAAAAAGCACTTCCTCTCTGCCCTTAGGGCTAGATAGATCCCCGCTTTTGCCCTCTGCTTCGCTGGATAATAGGCTGGCTGTTCTGCCCTGTTAGCTATTCGCTGGAGCCCACTAGGTGCTTCTTGGGGTTTGGTCTGTAGCCTTTGAGCAGCTCGTCATTCTCCATCAAGAAGGGGACAGCCGTAGATTGCTCCCACTCGACGTCGTACATGCGCATCAGGTAGTCGCTCAGCTCTTGTCGGTTGTTGAATAGAGTCGCTTGGTAGGGCGCTTGGAAGGTGAGCTTCTCCACAAACATCAGTTTCCCTTGGTATGGGAATAGCACACCTGCATGGCCGACGAAGAGGAAGCTCTCGGACGGTTCAATCGCCGAGTGCATCACTACCGAGATGAGAGAGGCTTTGGTGGAGTCATTTTTGTGTATGAACTGCACACCCTGCTGCTGCCAGTGGTTCTGTATGTTCTTCAGATGCGTCTGTATATTTGGCTCGTATGGGGTGGGAATGGCAGAGAAAAGTGTGCGGAAGGTTTTTCTCTGCTCGGGGTCAAAAAGTTCCTTGCCACAGCTGTCTAGGCTCTCTTCGTCGAACATGAGCGTAGGTTGGCGCTCTGTCGTGTGTCGCTCTACTCGGATCATATCTTTGAGCAGATCGAATGAGGTGATGCGACAGTTGTAGCCAAAGAAGTTAGGGTAATGCTTGTCCCACAGCCCCTGAATGGTCAGCTCGTCGTAGCGAGGCAGTATGCTGTCTAGCTTCACGAAGCCACTAGGGACTAGCCCCTCGGCTTGGATAATACTGTTGAACTGATTGACATTCTCCCAGAGCGACTCGATGTTACGCTCCGGGATACCTGAGGCTTGCATGGCTATGGTTAAGTCGTCTTGACTAGCTCGATCGACAAGATTGGAGTATAAAACCAATTCTGTCGTATCAGATGGGGGAGCACCCGCTGGTTTGGAGGTTGGCTTACAGCCAAGAGATAGAGCGAGTGTACACAGAGTTAGCGAGCTAAACCTCCCGAATGCACTATATAGATTCATTTAAGTGTCTATAATTGTTTATTTTATATTTTGATAATCACAGAGCCGAGGGTGCGCCACGAGTATGTACACACCCCGAACTTACCACAAAGCTAGATTAATCTTGCTCATTAGCAAAGCATTTTTGCCATGGCATACTTCATGGGTACTGGCTTAACATATATCTACAACTTTCGTACCAAGATTTATATTTTAGACCACTTCGCAAAATTTCGTAGGGAAGTTCCTATTCCGCTAGGGCTAGAGGTAGTAGACTGCATATTTGCCCCCTAGAGAGCTCTGTATGGCGACCTGCCTCGTTTGGGCACTTGGCTCCACCCGAGAGGAGATAGTCGCTTAAATGAGGCTTTTGTAAGGAACTGTCATACAGATGTCTATGTGGGTTTTGTGGTTCGTTTTACATCAGTGTGTTGTATTGGGGAGCGTTTCTTCCCACCAATCTTTGTCGATTGGTGGACACACCTCGGCAGATTAGCCCATCAGTCCGAAATAATCTTCCCACCAATTCCCTTCAGCCACTCTACGGTGCTTTACAAACCTTCGACTTGTTATTTGAAATTATTCATTAACCCTTTAATACTCCTTAACTAAAAAGTAGACAAACGAAGTGCCAAATTGCTCGCCCAGTCCTCTGGCTCTTCTATGGGCGGCCTCCGATTAGTTAGCTGGTTGAGGTATGCTATGGTATGAAAAAGCGGTGTATCATAATGCACAAACTGCTGTGTTGCTTGCGATATTTGCTCTGTACGGACTTCGTCGTCGGCTTCAGCCACATACTCCAGTATGCTCCTTTTATTCTCATTATTAACGACTTGAGTTTTACCCATTCTGAAATATCTTAAAGGGGCTGTGCCAAAAAAGAATTTTGACACAGCCCCTTTAAGGTGTTTAGAGCAGGCTCGCCCTACTTGATCTTGATCGTCACCTTGGCAGCGAAGAGGCGCTTAGGGTCGCCCCATAGAGCGGTAGACTCGGCTAGGTAGGCCTCCGAGAGTGCTACGGTTTGGTTGTACACTTCCTTGCCGTTGAGGCGTACCATAATAGGCTTGGAGAAATCCACTTGGTCGATGTAGATCCCCAGCTCGCCCATTACCTTTTCATCTGTACCCATGGTCGCCACATCGTAGGTATTGCCCTGCTTGCTGATCTCGAATAGTAGGCTAGAGCCATTGTGCGAGAGCTTACGGAAGTCGAGATAGTAGACACCGGGGCTGTAGCTAGGTGTGGGATAGTCGGCCGTCATATTGTAGTAGAGGTAGCTGATACGCTCTGGGTAGATGCGACGTTTGTGCTTCGCTAGCCAAGGGGTCGTGCGGAAGTAGTCTATTGAGTGCCCCATGCGAGGTCGTATCTGTACCTCGTGGACGAAGTCGTCGGGGTTCTGAGTCTTGAGTTCGGCTAGCTTCTGCTTCCATTCTTGAGCATACTTGCTGCGTCCGAAGCCGTGGTCTAGCTCCCCAACCGAGAGATGGAAGGCTACATTGCGCAGGTTACGCTCGCCCTTGAGAGGCTCTGCCCCTGCCATCGGGCCAATAGCAGCGAAGAAGTCGGGCATGAATATGGCTAGTCTGTGGCTACCATAGCCTCCCTCGGAGATCCCAGTCATGTAGATACGTAGAGGATCGACGTCCTCCCCTAGCATAGCAAGCTGGCAGGCACGGCGGAAGGCGATGCGCTGTGGTGCTAGATACCAACGTCCCTTGCGGTCGTCTGCCATACGAGGCACTAGGTAGATAGAGCCAGTGTCGTTGTAGGCTTTGCCTAGAGCGATAGCTGTTTTCCACTGATCATCATTCATGGTCGAGCCCCATTCATTTGGCACCTCTGCTTTACCTCCGCCATGTAGGTTGATGAACATGGCATAGCCCTCTTGAGGCTTCTGCCCCTTGGCGAAGAGGCGTAGCTTCATGCGCTCGCCCTCGGTGAGCGACCAGATGATGTCGTGCTCGGCTTGGTAGGGAGCGAATAGCAGGTGCTTCTTGATGCGCTCGGCGTTGGCCTCTCTCCATGCTCCCCATATCTTGTCCCGCTTAGCTTGTAGCTCGTCTATGCCGAAGCTCTGCTTGTAGAGCGACTGGTCTGGATAAGGGATATCCTCAGTGTCGAGAGTGGTCTTGAAGTAGTCCGCCAGATTAGTCGTTGGGGCCGTAGGAGGCTCTGGCTTGGGCGTCTGTGGATTAGGATTATTGTTGGGTGGCGTTGGCTGCTCCCCGGCATTGCAGGCGCTACAAGCTGGCAGAGCGAGGCAGCTGAGTAGGCTGAGTAGACACAGAGTTTTATTCATTCGTTTGGTGATGTATTGAGATGTAACATCGAGGTAACGTGACAAAGTTACACTTATCGCTACATTCAAGAAACAAAGAAGCCCACAGCAGAGATCTATACGGTCATCTCTGCTGTGGGCTTAGCCCTGCGAATGGGGCAGCCTAGCGCCCGAGGACGAAAATCGTTGGTTTCTTGTGTATGGCGGGTATGTGCCCACGCCATTGGGAGAGGGCTCGTGTCTGGATAAGTGCATTGGCCGAGGTTACTTCGCTGGCGATACAGAGGCGTGTGCTGGGTTTGCACAGGCGGACGAGCTCCTCGACGAGCTTCTCGTTGCGATAGGGTGTTTCGATGAAAATCTGTGTTTCGCCCGTGGCGAGTAGTCGGTGCTCTAGATCTCGAATTGCCTGTGCTCGTGCTGCATCGTCTATGGGCAGGTAGCCAAGGAAGGCAAACCGCTGGCCATTGAAGCCCGACCCCATCAGAGCCAGTAGGATAGAGGAGGGGCCTACAAGAGGTTCTACTCGATAGCCCTCACGCTGAGCTAGAGCTACTACATCGCTCCCCGGGTCGGCTACCGCAGGGCAGCCAGCCTCGCTGATCACGCCCAAACTCTCGCCCGAGCGCATCGGAGCGAGGAAGGCGGCTACATCTTCTGGGGAGGTATGCTTATTTAGCTCAAAAAAGGTTAGGGAGTTGATGTCGATAGAGCGGTCTACGGCTTTGAGAAATCTGCGAGCAGAGCGAATGTTCTCTACGACGAAGTGTTTGAGGCTACCGACAACCTCTCGGTTGTACTCTGGTAGGCAAGTCCGATGCTCTACCTCGGCCAGTGGCACGGGTATGAGGTACAGTGTTGGTTCGTTGGTCATATTGATGGATCTAGTTGATTTTAGCTCTCTCGTAGCCTTGCTCTGAGCTGGTGCGCAAGTAGCACTGTCTGCTCTAGATAGGGGAGCTCTAGGCGAAGGTAATGGCTAAAATCTTTTTGTGCAAGCTGGGGCTGAACCTGTGCTAGAGGCCACCATTTGCCCTCAATGGGCTTGCAGTCGATCAGTAGTAGGTCGGGGGCATCGAGCTCGGCTGCGAAAAAGTAGACCGAGAGGGGCTGTCCGCCCTTGGCCTCGGTGTGGTAGTGTAGCAGCTGGCGAGGTTTAGCTCGCTTCACGCCGCAGAAACGCTGGTCAATCATCTGTTGAGCAGCCTCGTAGGGGCTCTGGCCTTCTTGGAGCCAAGTGTCGAAAGGCGTGTCGTAGCACGGCTCATGCTGGCAAGTACTCGCCTGCTCTAGGTAGATCATGCCCTCGGTGAAGGCGATTAGCCGTACCAGAGGCAAACGACCGAGCGTAGAGTGTGGGGCTGTCGATGAAACACGTCCGATCGTCTGTTGCCGATCGTCCATAACGGGGATCCAGAAGTCGTTGTCTAGCCTCGCTTTGACCCAAGCTAGATGTACTAGCTCTAGTGATAGTGTGCCGATTGAGCCTATGGCGACGACGCAGGCCAGTAACGTCAGTACGAGAGCAGGCAGGTCGAGTGATAGGGCCACGATGATGAGTGCTATGGTCGCCAGAGAAAAATACAGGAGGATATGTTCGAAACGTAGGTACTCCTGCTTGAGAACTTCCCCACGTAGCTGTGTACAGCAGCGTTCGTCTTCGTACTCTCGGCGGTAGCGTCCGTAGCGACCGATGAAGCGATCGTACTGGCATAGAACGAAGAATAGCACGAGCCAGAGGCCTTGTAGATGTAGAGCAGTGGGCGAGGGAAAAAGTAGGCTCAGCGCATAGAACAGAACCGAGTGCACCGACAGATATGTCATCGAAGCCTTGTGGACCGATATCGCCCCATCTTGTCGGAGGCGATACACGCAGCCCGCGATAAGCCCTGCGAAGATAAGCGTAGCCCATAGGGCGGAGCATACCAATAGCAGGAGCAGCATGATCGGCTGCAGGCACAAGTCTATCGGAAGACTGCTGAAAGTTAGACGGTCTAAGTTTCTTTTTACTGTACTATACATTGAGTCTGGGTGGGGCGACGTGTAGTATATCATCATAGATAGAGGCTTCTTTGCCGAGTTTGGTCTACCCACTTTAGTCTAAACAAAGGCTACTTCTGTTAAGTTCTCCGCATAGTTGTAGATTTTAGGCAGATGCATAAAAAAAACTCCCACCAAAGGGGTTAGCCTTTGGGTGGGAGTTTTAATTAAAAGTTTAAGCTACGAAGTCTTTACTTCTTGCCTTGACGAGCAGAGTAGCTTACGTTGAGCGCATCGGCACGACGCAGCTCTTCCTTAACTTCTGAGATGATGTTCATCTTCGTGTCCTTATCTGCCTTGATAGAGATCTGCATGAGTTTCTTACGCTCGTCGCGGATCTTGCTCTCGGCCTGCTTCACATAGCTGTAGACGGCAGACGCATTCTGCGTCACTTGGTCGTTGAGCTGGATAGCAGAGTTGGTACCATACATATGGCGATAGGCCTCTGTTGGTTTACCAATGTAGATGAAGGTCACGAGCGACTTCTCCTCTAGTTTAGTCAGCTCGGTAGCCTGTGGTAGGTTGCTATAGCTAATCTTCGGTGATACTTCACGCATCGACGTAACCATCATGATGAAGAATAGGAAGGCAAATACCAAGTCAGGCAATGATGAGGTATTCAACTCGGGCATTTCGCGCCCGCCTGATTTACTGAACTTTCCCATTACTCTATTTCTTCTTTTCGAGGTTAGACAATGGCATTTCCGAGATGTGCATTGGGTAGGCTTCGGTCACCGACTTCTGCTGCGATACAGTCAGGTCGTTGAAACCCTTGCCGAACTTCTGCTTTGCGTAGGTATCCCACGCCTCGTTGTATGCTCTGATTAGCTCATTCTGCACGCTCACAAACATCTGGTAGCTGGTTTCGATCTCACTCTTGAGCGAGATCGCATAACCGGGGATCACCACACGCTGCATGCCAAGGCCGGGAATATCTCTCACTTCCTTCTCTGGCAGGTTGGGATCATCGTTGGGGTTCAAAATGAACTCTACAGCTACGTCTTTGAGCTTGTCGAGCGAAACAGGAATTACCTGATTCTGCTTGGAGATCACGATCTCGTCCGCACGGTTTACAAGCAGACGCATGATGTTGCGATCTCGGATCTCTACGGGTTGGTCTTTCTGCTGCTTAGGTGCTAGTGGCGGCAAGCGACGCTTTAGCCCCTTATCGGTATCCATTGAAGTAGTAATCAAGAAGAAGATAAGCAACATAAAAGCGATATCGGCCGACGACGATCCGTTGATGCCTGGAGTCTTTCTTTTTTTCTTAGCCATAATGCTTTCTGTTTTTTATTCGTTTTCGATTACCTCCGATTAACGATTGAGCAGAGCCTTGTTGATTGCGCCCCATAGAGCAGCCAATACAGACAGAGTGAAGAGGGTATACGTAGAATATAGCCACATGTCTGTTAGTTTGAGCCAGCCCGGAGTGTTGAACTTCTGAGCGTCTGCGTTCATTCCTGCGATAGGCTCTCCGCTACCGATAGCATAAGAGATGCCTAGGATTGCGATGAAAGCCACAAGGCCTGAAACAGACATCACGGCAGACTTGGGGTTGCGGGCGAATGAACCTACAAATCCTTTGAATGCGAAGAATAGGGTCGCAAGGACAGTCACGCCAAAGAGTGCGTACGTCCAGTAAAGAAGGAGATCCGTGAAGTTATACACTACGTTACCCTTGTCGTTCATTTCGCTACCTCCGAAGAAGAACGCTAGGAACACGGCCACGCTGACGGCGCCGAGGATAAGCAGTGTATAGCTGGATACCTTTCTGATTCCAGTAACAGCCATTTTCTTATCTAATATGATTTGTAGATTACTTACCGAACTTTACGTTGCGCTTGATGATCAGGTCAAGCATCGTGATAGAAGCATCTTCCATGCGGTTTAGGATGCCTTCTACGAGAGATAGGATATAGTTGTAGAATACCTGTAGGATTAGGGCTACTACAAGACCACCAATCGTCGTGATCAGAGCCACCTTCATACCACCTGCTACTACTGTTGGGCTGATGTCACCGACCTTCTCGATGTTGTCGAAAGCAAGCACCATACCGATCACAGTACCCAAGAACCCGAGAGATGGAGCCATGGCGATGAAGAGAGTGATCCAAGATAGGTTTTTTTCAAGAAGACCACCCTGTACACCTCCGTAAGAGATTACAGCCTTCTCTACTACGTCGATACCTTGATCTGCACGCATAAGAGCCTGATAAGCGATAGATGCGATAGGACCACGAGTGTTGCGAGCGATAGCCTTAGCACCCTCGATGTCGTTCTTCTCAAGAGCAGCCTCGATATCCTTGAGCATCTTCTCTGGGTTAGTGTTGGCCAAGTTGAGGTAGATGATACGCTCTAGGCAGATAGCAAGACCTAGTACTAGGGCGATAGCTACAAGAGCCATGAAGTCTGCACCCCCTTCGATGAACTTAGTCTTTAGGGCCTGATGGAAAGAAACGTTCTCGGCCTCTGCAGGTACATCGGCAGGAGTCTCTGCGGGCATCTCTGCAGCTGGTGCTACATCTGCTGCCACAGCCGTAGTGTCCACACTTTCAGTCGCTACTTCTGGTGCAACTGGTTCTTCTGCTAGGGCTGAAGTGCTGAAGCCAACAGACAACATAGCAACACACGCAATTGATGCAAAAAACTTTTTCATCGTGTTTTGTTTTTGAGTTAGTTGTTTAATTATTATTCTATTATTTCTGTTTGTTAAATATTAAGCTGAGAGAACCTGCCAAGCTCTAGCTCCGCCGAGCCACTTAGCAAGATTCCGACTTAGAAGCGATGTCAAAACTCTAGTACATGCACATCTTAATTGACACACCTATAATAATTAAAGTGTCCGGGCTTACCGGGTGTATTACTAAAGGATGTAGGGTTATCCTCTCCGGTATTTACTGAATACAGTACCCTACATTCGGGTTCAAAAATACAGTTTTTCCTTACTACAACCAAATTTTGGTCGGTTAATCTATCCTGAGGCTAAAAAGTATTACAAATCACCACGTTCTAGCCTCGTGAAGCTAACGAACGCTTCCTCCAGTTCGCTTAAATTATAGGCCTATAATATATACGGTAGGCAATCGTCGCTTTCTCGGTTGCCGAGGTTTGTACAGCTCTCAGAGGCGTATGCTCTACTGCTGCTCGACCCAGCCTTGGGCACGCAGGGCAATCTCCGAGCCATCTCTCGTGATCAGGCTTGCCCCTAGGCTTGCCTCCGTAACGTGGCCAATGAAGCGAATTCCCTCAATCTCCTTGGCTTGATCCATTAGCCCGAGCGGAATGGTAAAGAGAAATTCATAGTCCTCTCCTCCACTGAGGGCTACCGTCACTACGTTGAGGTTCATCTCCTCTGCCATACGTGCCGTCTCGTAGTCTATGGGTAGGCGCTCCTCGTAGATGCGCACGCCCACTTGGCTCTTCCTGCATAGGTGGAGTAGCTCGCTAGAGAGCCCATCAGAGATGTCGATCATACTAGTGGGGCGAATGCCTCGCGCTTGAAGGGCTTGTAGGGGCTGTAGGTGAAGCTCGGGCTTGAGCTGTCGCTCTAGAATGTATTCATGTCCTGCGAAATCGGGGTCGAAGCCCTCCTTTTCGCCAGCGAAGACACGCTTCTCTCGCTCGAGTAGCTGTAGCCCCATGTAGGCTGAGCCGAGATCGCCCGTGCAGCAGATGAGGTCTGTTGGCTTGGCTCCAGAGCGTGTCGTTACCGACTCGGGCGAAACTTCCCCTAGTGCGGTCATGCTGATGGTAAGACCCGTGAGGCTTGCAGAGGTGTCTCCGCCAACGAGGTCTACGCCATAGCTCTGGCATGCTAGCTGCATGCCAGCATAGAGCTCCTGCAGATCCTCGACAGCGAAGCGGGAGGAGATCCCTAGCCCTACGAGGATCTGCCTAGGCACGCCGTTCATCGCATAGATATCTGCGATACTTGTCACTACGGCTTTGTAGCCTAAGTGGCGCAGTGGCGTATAGGTCAGGTCAAAGTGAATACCTTCTAGCAGTAGATCGGTAGATACTAGAGTCCTATTACCCGTTGTGTAGAGTATTTGAGCAGCATCATCGCCGGCGCCTACTAGGCTACTGGGGTTGCTTAGTTTGATTGTATCGGTGAGCTTGCGGATTAGCCCAAACTCCCCGAGTGATGATATTTCGGTTCTATTCATTGATTCTAAAAACGTTCGTGCCTGATACCCTCCTTATGGGTTCTCGGCTTTCTTGTAGCGCAAGACCTCGGTATGCCCCTCATCATATAGCCTAAGGGTCAGCCCCTCTATTTGATAGCTGCGCACTCTGTCTATCGCCTTATCGTAGGCATTGGCTAGAGTCATATCTGGGCAGAGCATCATCGTACCTGCCAGAGTGCCAAGTATGAGTTTCTTGCCAGTGATTTCTTTGATCTCGCCCATATAGTGGTTGCAGCCGTTGTTGCCCCCGACACGCATCTCCGAGAGGTTGATCTCCAGAGTAGGGCGTCCCTCGGCTTGTATCTCCTCGCCCTCTATGTGCGTGGCCGACCACATATCGTAGATGCGTGGGTTGGGAGCACTCTTGTCCTCAATCTTGCGAGCCATTACCGCTAGGGTATGGCCTCTATCGTCCATTAGGGCCAGCTGCTCACCACTGAGTTTGTAGGCTCTCACGAGGTCGAGCATCAGTAGGTACTCGTCCTCCACGTGTTCGTCCATGCAAGCCATACGGGTGGCGCCGATACGGCCAAAGAGGATCTGATCCTCAGTAAGATTCTCTATCTTGCCGAAGTACTTGTTGCAGCCACCTGAGCCATGAATGGACATTTCGCTCCTATTAATATGCAGGTCAGCAGGGTGTGTCCCCTTGGCTAGGGGCCGATCTCTCAGCTTGACGAGTGTCCACTCTCCGTCGATGCTAGTTTTTTGCATATTTTGTGTTTCTTCTGCCGACGCAGAGGTCTGTTTCTGGCTTGGAGCGCACCCGCTGCCTAGGGACAGGGCGCAAGCGAATAGCGCATATGCCACTACTTTTTTCGTAACCATACCTAATACTATTTTGAGTCAAAGATAATCTGTTTTTGCGGTCACTACAGTAATATCCAAACGCTCGAGAGGGGGAATATATTGGATTGAGGTGTGGCAGGGGCAAGGCATTGTGCCGAAAAACTAAGGAGGCTGCGCATGATGATTAACCTTAAAGAGACCATTGCACAATGGGTCCTTCGTCGCCTCAGTTCCTTCGAGTCGTGTTTTTGCTGCTTGAGGCTGTGTTTTTCAACTTGGGTATCCTCCCCCCTTTACCCCGACCTTGTGGCTCATTGCTCACAAGGTCGGGCATTTTGTGCTTATTTGGCTGCTTGTGCTTGAAGGTGTCAAATAACCGTAAAATCCCCATCCCTGAGGGAAATTTCCCTCAGGGATGGGGNCTTGAAGGTGTCAAATAACCGTAAAATCCCCATCCCTGAGGGAAATTTCCCTCAGGGATGGGGATAGGGGGATAGTATTCAAGGCTCCCAAAGCCGCTTAAACACGCAAAAACATCGAGAAAGATACAAGAAACTTTGAGCGGCGCATTGAGCAATAGTCTCATAATGGTCAAGTGTGCTATCTGCGAGCTGCCCTAGAGGCATTTGTCCATCATCACGAGGTATTAGGTATATCATCTCGGATATGCCAAAGGAGTCGGGAGCTCTGCTATATGCCTATGCAGAGGATTCATGGTCGGTAGATGTGGCTAGTGCCGAGTCGGATGTTGCAGTTCCTATAGTATACAGCTGGGTCGATGCCTCTATGGTTACTGGTTTTTTAGTCGGGGTTCCATTGGATATCTACAATGCACGTCTTGCAGAGGTGCGTCGTGTTGTGGATAAGTACAAGTTGCCGACCAAGACAACCTACTATTATGTAGTTAATAGCTGATTAATCATTAGAGTCTAGGAGGATTTATTTCTTCTTAAGCTTTTCTTTTGGTGTTTACCGCTTGAGTGTTGTTTTAGGGTGGATTTGACACTTTTTGTATTTCACTGTTTGCAGTTTTTGTTTTGGATTTTCTGACACTTTTTGTTTTTCCGATTATACTTCTATTCGTGTTTAGTCTGAAATCTATTTTTACCATAGTTGTTGCATTAGTTGATACAAAGCTACATAAAAACACTCGATTCTATAATGTGTGGTTGTGTAGCCCGAATTTTGGCTTTACTAGCTGTCTTTAGCTGTCCGAAATTGATGCTTGTAGATTGCCCTTGATGAGTGGCTTTTTCTTTGTATTTCCTGATAATCAGTGGTTTGTGTTATTGTGCAAGCGCAAAAAAGGGACGACTAGCGCCCCTTTGAGTACCCCCGAGCAGAATCGAACTGCTATCTAAAATTTAGGAAATTCTTGTTCTATCCGTTGAACTACAGGGGCAAGAGTATATGTAAGACCTAACCGATGGGTTAGATACCCTTTTTCTGACCGCAAAGATAATGGTTTATCCCATAAGTTGCCAAATATGCCTCGTAGCTCAGGGCAACCGCATCAAATCTTTAGCAGCTTTTTGAGATAGTCTATATTCAGAGCAGCCTTGAACAACCTCTTCCGTAGGGATAGCTTGTCTTTAT
>NZ_JRAR01000036.1:0-6457 GCF_000768935.1 Porphyromonas sp. COT-290 OH860
TTGCAACGACCCACTACCCGTGGGTCTTCTACCTTAGAAAAATAATCTTGTACATCCATAACTCAAAGATAAGCCTATTTTGATGCGGGTGCCCTGCAATTCACTGGCTGTTGTGGATCTTTTCCCGTCTCTCTGGTTGCTGTATTATTACTCCTTGGTCGGGCATACAAGACCAGTAATATGTCGTGTAGCAGGCTTGGTGAGGCAAAGGCTTGGGGGCTTTGCCAAGCGATGCTTTAGGATTTCTATGAAACATTTTTTTTGAATTCTGTTGATAGTAGCTCACTCTTCAGAGCTCTGGAGGAGGCTTCGATCCAGATGTGGGCGCATGGAGGCAGACTGCGTATTTGCCCTCTAGCGGCCTCTAGGCTGCGTCTGAACACGTTTCTGCTCTTACCTCCCAGACGAGTAGAAATAGCCCCTTAAAACGTGGTTTTATAACATATTTATTATCAATGATATGTGGGTGTATTTGGAGGGGTTTGATACACTTATCCTATACTTTTGGATGTTTCACTCCTTCAATTTATTTGTTTTGGTGGGCTTATTCGTGCAGATGTATCCATCAATCCGACTAAATGTTCCCTTCAACTTAGTGCAACAGTTCTATCTGCCTTTATAAACTGCCTGCTTATTTCCCGAAAATCCTTGGTAAATCCTTAACACTCCTTAACCAAAAAGTAGAAGAATGGGGCTGTGTCAAAATTGAATTTTGGCGCAGCCCCTTTTAAGGTGTCTCAGAATCCGCAAAATGTAAGGCGCTAAGACTGAGGCTGACGGGAGCATACTAAAGTAACGTGATCGAAGCCGAATGTCGCAAGCAACACAGCAGTTTGTGCATTATGACACATCGCCTTTTGCATTGAGCGATTTGGCATTAGGGTACAGCTCTACAAGTCACAGAAACAAGCAAGTAGGGAACCACTCGAAAAAGGTTGCTCTCGAAATATAAATAGGCGAAAAAATACTATCCTAGCACTCAACCCAAGCATAAGCGGAAGACACCCACTAGCTAGGCCTAAGAATTTAATAAAGAGAAGTATTTACCAATAAGCTCCGACTATGTACCGATTATCATTCGAACTCGTCCAGCACACCCCCATCATCCACTTTCAAGCGGACTACCAAGGGGCAACCCTCCGTGCCTCCGAAGTCAAGCCCAAGCTCGACAAGTTTCTGCTCAAGTGCTTCAAACGTGATAAGATTTCTATCCCCAACAACTGGCTTATCCCCGGTCAAAAGGACGCTCTGAGCTACAAACTAAGTTTTCTATCCGTTTATCAAGAAAGTACTCACCAACGCTACTTGCCTTTGAGTGAATCCAAAGACAAGAAAAAGGATATAGCAGACAATCCTCGAAAGGAGCAAGAGTGTGAAGAGGAGCAAAAGAGACAAGAGGGTATTAAAGTGCTAGCCCCTTCTCCTTATTTTGCCAATCAAGAAGGTGTGAAAGGGGGAGAAATAAAAGGAGAGTTAGTTACCTTCGCTGTTATGTCTTCCAATAAGATAGAAGGTAAGATATATACTAAGCATAGTGTTCTACTGGAAGAACTCAGGAAGTATCTACCTGAGTTCTTTGTGTTACACAACTTTGGCGCAAGGCAAACTAAGGGCTTTGGCTCTTTTACGATAGGTGCGATTGATGGGGAGGGGTGGCATGTCGATGAAAATCTTCCCAAAGCTTTTGCTGAGAGGCAGGTGTACCTCCTTATTGGTGACTCGGGGTCTGAAACCATTGAGGACGATGTAGATGAAGCTATCAGTAAGGTATTTGATTTAATCCAAGACAAGCATCGAAAGATAAAAACCAAATCACTCAGAGAGTATTTAGGGGGTAAAACTGAACGCGACCTCTGTAAGAGCCTCCTAAACCATCAAAAGCCAAGCGATCCGGGAAGCTATGTATTCGCCAGGGCTCTTCTTGGTTTGACCAATGTGTATAGCTTCAGAGGGAAAGGCAAGAAAAAGGTATCCATCAGGGTCAAGTATAATCGTCGCCGAAGCAAATCACAAACGAATACTATCGAGCGATTTCCAACTCCACTGCTCTACAAACCTATCAGTATTGATGGAGCATATAAAGTGTATATCATTGCCCAACCAATACCAAAGCAAATGCGAGGAGCCGCTTTTGACTTCTGCGCCCCACAAATGAAGCAAGTATGGGTAAGAACCTCCAAGGACTTTAAGCTAACGACTTTTCTCTCTAGCAAAGATTGTGCACAACACATCAAAAAACTATGACCACATACACCGCTATCACGATAGGACCGATCGGCAAGACGCTCGACAAGGCACGCAAGGTTAAGGCCTATTGGAGTGCCAGCTACATGTTCTCTTGGATTATGCGAGAGCTATTATCTCGTATCAGCAAGATTGAAGGGCTGGAAATCCTCTCGCCTGCATACGACTCTACCTCTAGCGAGGCATTACTCTCGGGCGTGGGGCTATTCCCCGACAGAGCCTTTATTCGAGGCGAAGGGCTAAGCGATCAAATTCTTGAGGACACGAAAAGCGACATCCTCGCTCATCTTGCTTTTAAGCTACACGATAGTTTCTGGAAGAATAACCCCGATGCGGCGACCGATGATATTCCTAGTCTCGAAGAGCTAAGGCAGTATCTCGAGGACTACATCATGATCTCTTCGGTTAGGATCGAGAGAGAGGAGAAGAAGGGTATCATCAGCAAGCTCAACCAATATCTCGACACCCTAGAGCTACGGCAGAGGGCAACTAGCTCCACGAACGACTACCTCACACCCTTCCTCGCTCAGAACAATAGCTTTATCACGCAGGAGATCGGGGAGAAGATCCCATTCGCTACAACCTCTCTCATCGCTGTATCGGGCTGGATGGATGATGAGCAGGTCAAGGCCTGCTCGGACGAGGAGGGTTCAATCAATTACGCTAAGGTGTACGAGTACGAGCTACTGCAAAAGAGCTACCGCAACTGCTACAAGTATCTGGCCGTAGTCAAAGCCGATGGCGATAGCTTCGGCAAGTTCATCGCAGAGCTGAAGGACGAGGAGATGAAAGCGTTCTCCAAAGCTTTCTTCGACTTCTCGGTACAGGTAGCCAAGGATATTGCTTCGCCTCGTACTGTGCCCGTCTACATCGGCGGAGACGATCTCTTCTTCTTCGTGCCAATCTACAGCCACAAGCGCAACGAAGACATCTTTAATATCATCTCGTCTGTAGAGGCGTGCTTCGGGCGGTTTAAGGCGGCGGTCAAGGGGGCAGAGGGACTGAGCCTCTCCTACGGTGTGAGCATCTTCTACTACAAGAGCCCTATGTCCGAGGCGATTGAGGTGGCTAATCAGCTACTCGGGCAGGCCAAGAGCAGTGGGCGAGATCGAGTAGCCGTCTCGATCCGCAAGCACAGCGGGCGTACGATCGAGTTCACCCTGCCCTGCAAGGAGAGTACCCACTCGGCTCCACCCCCAGGGGGAGAGCAGAAAAAGAGCCCGAAACTATATAGCGAGGCTCTCGAGCTGATGCGAAGCCTGAGCAAGGATGAGGAGGTCATGATCGAGGGGCTAATCTATTGGCTCGATGATATGCTAGACACGGTGGTCGTACCGATCCTACAGATCGAGGACAAGGAGCTGAGAAAGAAACGACTGGATGCACTGAGGGCGAACTTCTTTGACGAGGATATTCACACCGATTATAAGGGGTTCTTGGCTCAAGTGTTTGACTTCATGTATGAGCTTAGCCTAGAGCATAGGGTAAAGGAGCCGAAGGAAATCTCGGAGTTCAAGAAGCTCATCTATGGCCTGCTGCGCTACTGCCAATTCATCACAGATACAGAGGAGAGATAGCTATGCCTACATCTACATATTTAGTAAAACTAACGCCCGTGGAGAAATTCTTCTTTGGGCAAAAGAACACCTTCGAGACGGGCAACGTCAATTACTTCGTGCGCTCGGCTCGCCTGCCTCAGCAGACGACGATACTAGGTCTACTGCGCTACCAGTACCTCCAGCATGCAGGGGAGGAAACTTTCAAGGGTAATAAAATTGTCTGCTGGAAGAAAGCGGACGAACTGATCGGCCCTCGTAGCTTCTCGACAACAGCTGCAGACAATAACTTCGGGCAGATCCAAGGACTCTCGCCAGTCTTCCTAATCGAGCAGGGGGCGGCAGAGGAGATTGCCTACTTCCCCGCAGGACTACGCTACCAAAGGCGAGCAGAGGAGCTCAGGCGGCTAGAGCTCGTGAGGGAGCAAAGAGAGGGCCAGGAAAGGCTGCATTTGCTCCAGGAGTCGGAGCAGCCCGATGAGCTGTATTCGCCTAAGAATGGGCTGAGCTCGGTGTGGGTGAGCTCAGAGGGCAAGCTGGTCGCCGAGGAGGAGTTCTTCGAGGAGGACTGCCGTGTCGGTATCACAAAGGACTACGAGGGTGGGGTACGGGAAGATGCATTCTTCTACCAAGTCTTCTATCGCTTCAGGGGCAAGTATAGCTTTGCCTGCTACTTCGAGGCGAGCGAGTCCTGCAAGCTCCCTTTGCGCAAGCTCGTGCACTTCGGGGGCGAGCGGCAGAGCTTCGTGATGGAGTGTATCCCAGTAGACAAACTTCCAGCCTATGAGCAAAGCTACACCCAGCGGATACGCCAAGCCTTCTACCCCTCCGAGGAAACTTACCACGCTGTACTCCTCCTCTCGGATGCGCATATCAAGGCTAAGGCACTCGAGGGGGCAGCCTTCTCCCTCACTGAGATCCGAGAGTTCGCACGGGTCATCACCTCCGTAAGGAAGACAAAGCACTATTACAATAGAAATAGTACACGTAGCAAGGATAAGGTCGATACCCAAGGCAATATGTGCGTAAGCGAAGAGATGGAGCTCTATGCCCGTGGCTCGATCTTCTACTTCGACTCTCTAGACCAAGCGGAGGCATTCCAAAAACAAGTACACGCCTCCACCTTCCACAAAATTGGCTATAACTATACCCAGCTCATTACCAATACTCAAGCAACAAATACAGCAACTATATGAAAACAGCAGCTTTTCTCATCAAGTGCCTCACGAACCTACACGTCGGCACGGGCGGCGCAAGCTATCAAGCCGTAGACAATACTGTACAGCGAGATGTCGCCTCTGGACGTCCCTGCATCTATGCCTCGAGCCTCAAGGGCGCACTCAGGCAGTTCATGACCACCCAACTAGGCGAGAATAATCCGATGATCAACCACGTCTTCGGCACAAGAGGAGGCAATGAGCCGATGAATGGCATTGGGCACTTCAGCTTCTTCCAAGCGAACCTCGTGGCCTATCCGCTGAGAGATGGTAGTGCACAGGGCTACACCCTAGGGGCGCACACCAAGTGGCAAGCGGAGGTCTACGAGCTCTACCAGCAGCTCTCGGGCACAGCCTCTGAGCAGCTAAAGCAGCGTCTAGAGGCGGACACCGCCATAAGCAATGAGCAGAAGGAAAAGGAGCTAGAGGAGGCTATCGAGAGCCTACCTATCATCGCCCGCAACTGCCTCGACAATGGCGAGAGCAAAAACCTTTGGTACGAGGAGGTTACGCCTTCCGCCTCGTGCTTCGTCTTCTTCGTAACCTACCCCGAGGGCGACAGTTACTTCGAGCAGTTCAACCAAGCCCTCCACGGCAAGGTCGTGCAGATCGGGGCGAATGGCTCTGTTGGCTATGGCTTTTGCAAGATCGAGTGCCTCACAGATAAGCCTAATGCTAACTCAAAGGGTGGAGAGGAGGTGAGCCATGATCATCAATAGGCACGAGATCCAGCGGCTTATCCCCACAGCCATTAAGGCTCTAGAGACCGTTGGGATCGCCAATGCCAAGGGAGAAGTCTCCAAGGTGAATGAGGGTTACATCAACGCCATGGGCCCGAGCATCATCCAGTCGGGCCTCCTCCCTACGCTCATCTTCTACAACAAGAGTAAGCGGGAGGGCAACAACACCGAGGGCGAACCCTGCCTTTGGCTCAAAGCCCTCTACTACATGCACCTCCCCGAGGAGCAGCGAGAGGAGATCAATTGGCGAGAGCTTGCCCCGACGACACTCATCAAGGAGATCATCGCAGGGCAAGGCGGCAACCTAGAGCGGATTGCAGAGAGAGCAAATATCAAGAAGTGGGAGGGGAAGCTCCTCAAGTACATCGTCGCCCTCAAGCTCGCCCTACGCACCTTTGAGATCAAGGAAGACAAGGAGGATAAGAAGAACAAGAAGGAAGGAGGCAACGAATGAACTACGGCAAATGGTACTATCGGGACTACTTCGATCGCCTAAGGCTCGATAACGAGGGGCAACTCAAGGTGCCAGAGAAGTTCGGGCATACGAACGACCCACTCGTTGGGGTTCAGAGGCTGGAGCAGAGGTTTATCGAGCCTCTAGAGAGACTATTGCGCAATGCGCCGCTCAAAGTTTCTTGTATCTTTCTCGGTGTTTTTTGCGTGTTTGAGCGGCTTTGGGAGCCTTGAATACTATCCCCCT
>NZ_JRAR01000037.1:0-22853 GCF_000768935.1 Porphyromonas sp. COT-290 OH860
ATGGCGTACAATCTCAAACGTATGCCAGGGCTGCTTGTGCTTCAAGCAGCCAAATAAGCACAAAATGCCCGACCTTGTAGCCCATTGCTCACAAGGTCAGGGTAAAGGGGGAGGATACCCAAGTTGAAAAACACTGCCTCAAGCAACAAAAACACGACTCGAAGGAACTGAGGCGACGAAGGGGCGATTGTGCAATAGGCTCAAGGAGAGTCTATCATCGAGAATTGGATCTCCGAGCAAAAAAGGCAAGACGCAAGAAGTCAGCTGCTCAATCTAAGCACGAGTCTACAGCCTTACAATATGAGCTATGGTATCATATTTGCTCCTTCTAGGGCAGTAGGTTTGCAAAATCACATACCTTTGCAAACCTTAAGAGAACGATATAATATTAAGAATAAGGAGATAATGAACGAAGAAACTAAGCAAACCGAGCTAGATGGGCTGCAAGACCAGCTAGATACCAATATGACAAATGAGCAGGCGGAAGCAGCCAACTCGGAAGAAATGACCGCTGAAGCTGACAACTCGACAGCCACAGAGGAGAGCCTAGAGCAACAGCTGGCGAAGCTCAACGACACTCATCTGCGCCTCATGGCGGAGTACGACAACTACCGCAAGCGTACCCTCAAGGAGAAGAGCGACCTAATCCGAAATGGTGGCGAGAAAGTCCTGCGCGAGCTACTCCCAGTGGTGGACGATCTAGACATTGCTCTAGCCAACATCGACACAGCAGAGGATATGGAAGCCGTCAAGGAGGGCATACGACTTATATATAGCAAATTCACAGACTACCTCTCACGCCAAGGCATCAAGCCTATCGAAACGGCAGGAGTTAGCTTCGACGAGGAGCTACACGAGGCGATCGCCACATTCCCTGCTCCCAGTGAAGAGCTCAAAGGCAAGGTCATCGACTGCGTCAAGAAGGGCTATACACTCAACGATAAGGTACTTCGCCACTCGAGTGTTGTGGTAGGTCAATAAAGAAAGGAGGACTAAGAGATGTCACAAAAAAGAGATTACTACGAAGTCCTCGGCGTAGACAAAGGGGCTACGGACGAGGCCCTCAAAAAAGCATACCGCAAGCTCGCCATCAAGTATCACCCAGACAAAAACCCGGGCGACAAAGAGGCTGAGGAGAAGTTTAAGGAACTAGCAGAGGCTTACGACGTCTTGAGCGATCCTCAGAAGCGAGCTCGCTATGACCAATTCGGCCACGCCGGTGTAGGTAGTAGTGCTGCCAGCGGAGGAGGCTTCGGAGGTGGCATGTCTATGGAGGATATTTTCAGTCGTTTCGGCGACCTATTCGGCGATAGATTTGGTGGCTTCGGCGGATTCGGTGGCGGAGGTCATCAGACCCCACGTGGCTCCGATCTCAGAGCACGGGTCAAGCTCAATCTCGAGGAGATCGAGCAGGGTGTAGAGAAGAAACTAAAGGTCAAGAAGTACGTACACTGCTCACGCTGTCACGGCGAGCGCACGACCGAGCCCGATGGGCGCAAAACTTGTACAACCTGTCAAGGGCGTGGCGTGGTAATGCAGATGCAAAATACCTTCTTCGGCCAAATGCAGTCGCAGAGTGTCTGCCCTACATGCCAAGGCCAAGGCGAGGTGATTACTAAACCCTGCGCTCAGTGCCAAGGCAAGGGAACTCAGATTGGGGAGGAGATCGTTAGCTTTCGCATACCAGCAGGTGTAGCCGAGGGCATGCAGCTCACTGTGCCGGGCAAGGGAAATGCAGCCCCAGCAGGTGGCGTAAACGGGAATCTACTCGTTATCATACAGGAAGAAGAGGATCCCAATCTCATTCGCAATGGCAACGACCTCATCTACAACCTACTCATCTCTGTCCCTCATGCCATCAAGGGTGGTGCAGTAGAGGTGCCAACGATTGGGGGACGTGCTCGTGTAACTATCGAACCGGGGACTCAACCGGGCAAAATACTGCGCCTGAGAGGTAAGGGTCTACCAGAGGTCAATGGCTATGGGCGAGGAGATCTATTGGTCAACGTAAACGTATATATACCCGAGACCCTAGAGGGAGGTGGTAAGGAACTACTAGACCAACTTGACACCAACGAAGGCTTCAAGCCAACCGAAGCAGCTAGACGAGAGATCGACCGTAAATACCGAGATATGCTCGACTAGATTAAATGTGTCATCATAAAGGGGGCTGTGGCAAAATTCGTATTTGCCACAGCCCCTTATTTATTGTATGCAACGCATCCGCTTAGCAGAAATAGATAGACACTCAAAAGATTTGACATACACTCACTCTAGATCTTCATCAATTTTGACAAATTTCTAATACCTTAGCAGTGTTTTTCGTGGGTACAGACATCTACCCTATTCATACATTGATTTTATGGTTAAGTATCACATTAAAAATTCACTACTATGCAAAAAACTAAATTAGTGCTAGTTATGGTAGCTTCGCTGGCCATCATCGCCAGTGCTTGGCTACTATCGGTTGGGATCAAGCACTTCAGAAGTGGATCGCCCCAGATCACCGTAACGGGTGTCGCCGAGCGTAACATCAAGAGTGACCTAATCGTCTGGACAATAGATGTATCGGCACTCAACTCCAATCAGGAGATTGCCTACAACGAGCACCAAAGCAATAGAGAACAAATAGTCAAGTACTTGATGGCAAGTGGCATTACCGAGGAGCAAATCCGCTACTCCAGCACCAACGTGAGCAACGAGTACGATCAGTACTACGACGACAATACACAGAAATATATGCGCACCTTCAGGGGCATTCAGCTCTCAAGTGAAATCATCGTCAGCTCCAACGATGTAGACAATGTAGAGGTCATCTACCAAAAGATCTCTGAGCTACTCAAGCAGGGTGTCAACTTCACAGCTAGAGCACCTCGCTACTACTACACGCAGATCAATACACTCAAAATGGAGATGCTACAAGAAGCCTCTCAGAATGCCTATGCAAGAGCGAAAACAATCGCCGAGGGTAGCAACAGCAGTCTATCCGACCTTGCCTCCTCGACGATGGGAGTCTTCCAGATTGTTGGGCTCAATAGCGAGGAAGACTACAGCTGGGGTGGCACATTCAATACCTCCTCCAAACTCAAAACTGCGAGTGTGACCGTACGCTCATCGTACAAAATCAAATAGGGTCCAGACCATTACTTGGCACGAAACTACATGAGCACCCTTGCAGCCTCACTCATTAGCGAGGAGCAGCAAGGGAGCTTCTGTATACACTGGTGCAGAGCTCCACTGACAGCAATCCTAGAGCTAGGCTAATCAAACAGAGGTAAGGATAAGTAGACTTGGACAAGAGGAGTGGGAAGTTTCCTAATAAAAAACTTAATTAACTAGCAGGATACTTCATTTTAATTGTGTATCTTTGCCAAAGCTAAAAGGATAACTAAGAACAAGTAATATAGTTAATTCAAACAACAATGGTTAGTTACAAAGAACTAGGTCTTGTCAATACACGCGACATGTTCGCCAAGGCCGTTAAGGGTGGCTATGCTATCCCTGCTTTCAACTTCAACAATATGGAGCAGCTACAGGCTATCATCGGTGCTGTAGTAGAAACTAAGTCGCCAGTGATCCTACAGGTGTCTAGCGGAGCTCGTAAGTACGCCAACCAGACGCTTCTTCGCTACATGGCTCAGGGTGCGGTAGAGTATGCCAAGGAACTTGGTTGCCCCAACCCACAGATTGCCCTACACCTAGACCACGGTGACAGCCTAGAGCTATGTAAGAGCTGTATCGAGATGGGCTTCTCATCTGTGATGATCGACGGCTCTCACCTACCATACGACGAGAACGTAGCACTAACTAAGTCTGTAGTAGAGTACGCACACCAGCACGATGTGACCGTAGAGGGTGAGCTCGGTATCCTAGCCGGCGTAGAGGACGATGTAGTAGCAGAGCACCACACTTACACTCAGCCAGAGGAAGTGGTAGACTTCCTTACCAAGACTGGTGTAGACTCTCTGGCTATCTCTATCGGCACTTCTCACGGTGCCAACAAGTTCACTCCAGAGCAGTGCGAGCGTGATGCCAATGGTGTACTTGTACCACCCCCATTGCGCTTCGATATCCTAGAAGAAATCGAGAAGCAAGCTCCCGGCTTCCCAATCGTACTACACGGTGCATCTTCTGTACCACAGGAAGAAGTGGCTACGATCAACAAGTATGGCGGTGCCCTCAAGGATGCAGTAGGTATCCCCGAGGAGCAGCTCCGTCGTGCTGCCAAGAGCGCAGTATGCAAGATTAACATCGACTCAGACGGTCGTTTGGCTATGACTGCTGCTATCCGCAACGTATTCGCCAACAAGCCAGAGGAGTTCGACCCACGTAAGTACCTTGGCCCAGCTCGCGATGCACTCAAGAAGCTATACATGCACAAGATCGAAAACGTACTAGGCTCTAAAGACCGTATCTAATAGCTCCGAGTAGCTCATCTAACTAGAGTGGGGGTGTGTCGAATGTAGTTTTCGACACACCCCCATTTGACTGCACTAGCGAGTACGGAGTACTGAGAGGCCATTGTAAGCCAAGAAAAGGTTAGAGCCCAGCATATATCTATAAGGATCCCGAGCAAACATCCAGATCGACGTAACCGACAGACTGTACTAGACACATCTATTCCACTGTTTCCTAGCAAGCAGGTATCTGGAAAAATGCTATTTTTGTAAGAAATTTTGGCATCAATTTATAAACAATTAAGAATAAGAGATTCGAGCGATATGAAAATTAAAAGTTTACTCTTCTGTAGCGCCTTGGGCTTAGCGTCCCTCATGGGATTCTCTAGTAGAGGAGCGCAGAGTAACAGGGCCTACGAACTAGAGCAAAGCCTACCAGCAGATAGATATGTGGTGGTGCTATCTCTCGATGGCTTCAGACACGACTATCAGAGTAAAACACATACGCCCAGCCTTGATGCCATCGACCAAGAGGGGTTATCTGGTACTTTTCGCCCCTGCTACCCTTCACTAACCTTTCCCAATCACTACTCTATGGCCACGGGTCTACACCCCAACAACCACGGCCTTGTAGGCAATGAATTTTGGGACGAGCAAGGCAACCACTATAAAATAGGGAAGCGCAGCGCAGTGGAAAACCCAATATTCTACTTCGGCGAACCACTATGGAACACTGCCCGCCGAGCAGGCCTGCGCTCTGCTAGCTTCTTCTGGGTAGGAAGCGAAACTGCAGTAGGAGGGCATCAACCCGATATATGGAAAAGATTTGATAGTAATGTACCCTACCGCAATAGAGCAGACTCCGTCATCAGCTGGTTGCAGCTCCCCATTGCAGAGCGTCCTCGTCTCGTGATGTGGTACCTCGAGGAACCAGATCATACGGGGCATCACTATAGCCCAGAGGGGGAGGAAACAAAGCAAATGATCCGTCTGGTAGACTCGGTGGTAGGCTACTTCAGAGAGCGTTTGGCTCAGCTACCTATTGCCTCAAAGGTTGATTTTATCCTAGTATCAGATCATGGCATGGCAACCTACGACAGATCTAAGGAGGTCAACCTAGCCGACTATCTACCACTTGATAGCTTCAAGCACGTCTCAACAGGACCTTTTACGCACCTCTACCCCAAGGATGGCTACGCCGAAACGGCTTACCAAATCCTCAGAGAAGTGCCACACATCAGAGTTTACCGCCGAGGTGAGCTCCCCAAACGCCTACACTTCGGGTCTAGTCCACGCATTGGCGAGTTGGTTATAATGGCAGATCTGGGGACTCAGATCTACTTCCAGCCCAATCGAAAGCGCATCAGTCGCATCGCCGCAGGACATGGATTTGACAATGCACACCACGAGATGCTTGCCCTATTCAAGGCTGTGGGGCCTAGCTTCGAGAGGGGAAGACATATAGACGAACCCATTCCCAACATCACGCTGTACCCCTTGGTTTGTCAGCTACTAGGCATAGAACCAGCCAAGCATGATGCAGACGAAGAGCTCGCTCGCAGTCTAAGACGTAATACCCCCTAGGACAATGATCATCGCTAGAGCTAAAAAACAAGAGAATATCTGCGAATACCTGCTATATATGTGGCAGGTAGAGGATTTGATACGTGCCGCAGGGTGCGACATTGACCGCATTGAACAGCTCATTCTGCCCCGCTACGATGTAGACGATAAGGTCAAGCAAGAGATCCGCCAGTGGTACAGCGAACTGGCAGACATGATGCGCACCGAAGGGAAGCAAGACAGCGGTCACCTAGACATCAACCGCATCGTCCTGATGCAACTGGAGGATCTACATCGCAGACTACTGGCCAATCCCAACGACTATGTTTACGCTGGGCTACACTATCAAGTCCTACCTGCTGTCATTCAGTTGCGAGGCAAGAGTGCGGGACACGAGGTCGGGGATCTTGAAACCTGTTTCAATGCCATCTATGGCTACCTTACGCTTGCACTCAAGGGAGAGTCTATCGGTGAAGAAACCCAAAAGTCTATGAGACAAATCAGCGCCTTCCTCGCTATGCTTGCACACAAGTACAAGCTAGAGCAGGAGGCGGAGCAAAACCCAGAGGCCAATGAATAAGACCTATCGCCTCATCATCACCGGAGCTCAGGGGCAACTAGGGCGTTCTATCCAAGCACTTGCTTCCTCTTACCCAAGCATTGAGTTCGTCTATACCGACGTCAAGGAACTAGACATCTGCGAGCCGAATAGTCTAGACAGATTTGCCGAGACACTCACGCCCAAGCTACCAACGCTTGTAGTCAATTGTGCTGCCTATACTGCCGTGGATTTAGCCGAGGGGGAGAGTGAGATTGCCGATCGACTCAACCATCAAGCCGTCCGACTGATTGCGGAGTCTTGCCAATGTCTAGGCTATATGATGATACAAGTCAGCACCGACTATGTCTTCGACGGAGCTGCTTCCCGTCCGTATACCGAAGATGCTCCTACCAATCCGCTCGGAGTATATGGTAGAACTAAACGATTGGGCGAAGAGTCTATTGTGCAAACTCTCGGCTCCAGAGGGCTAGTCGTACGCACAGCTTGGCTCTACTCTCCTTACGGACGGAACTTCGTGCTCACGATGATACGACTAGCAGATGAGAGAAAAGAACTAAAAGTCGTGGCCGATCAGATCGGTTCACCCACGTATGCCCCCAACCTCGCCGAGGCTATCGTACGCATCGCACAGCAGTCTTTGGAGCGTGGTGCCTTCAGTCGCCCCTACTTGCACTACACCGATGCGGGGGTGTGCAGTTGGTATGACCTAGCTTACTACGCGATTAAAGGAAGTGGCAAGACGAAATGCACCGTACTCCCTATCACAACTCAAGACTACCCCACCCCAGCCGCTCGACCAGCCTACAGCGTTTTGAGCAAAGAAGCTATCCGAGCAGACTATGACATTGAACCTCGGCACTGGACTGATGGCGTAGACAGCCTGCTCAAACATCTAGCTCTAGCAGGCAAAGACCAAACGAAATAACCCAATAATATGAGTCAATATAAAGAAGAAATAGATCTGAGGCGTACCTTCGCCATCATCAGTCACCCCGACGCCGGTAAGACAACTCTGACAGAGAAGCTGCTGCTATTCGGGGGAGCTATTCATGTGGCAGGAGCCGTCAAGAGCAATAAAATCAAGAAAACTGCCACGAGTGACTGGATGGAGATTGAGAAGCAACGTGGTATCTCGGTGGCCACATCGGTCATGGGCTTTGAGTATCGTGGCCATAAGGTTAATATCCTAGACACCCCCGGTCACCAAGATTTCGCCGAAGATACCTTCCGTACGCTTACTGCTGTGGATAGTGTAATCATTGTTATCGACTCAGCCAAGGGGGTAGAAGCACAAACCCGCAAGCTGATGGAGGTTTGCCGCATGCGCAAAACGCCAGTGATCGTTTATATCAATAAACTTGACCGTGAGGGGCGTGATCCTTTTGACTTACTAGACGAAGTGGAAGCCGAGCTACAAATCAAGGTTCGTCCGCTTTCGTGGCCGATCGACATGGGGGCTCGCTTCCGTGGCGTGTACAATATCTATGAGCAGGGGCTGAACCTCTTTACGCCCGATAAGCAACGCATTACAGAGAGCGTGGCTATCGCTGATATCAATTCACCCGACCTTGAGGCGCACATCGGCTCGGATCTTGCCGATAAGCTACGCATGGATCTTGAGCTCGTAGACGGTGTTTACCCAGAGTTTGAGCGTGAAGCCTATCTGCGTGGTGAGCTAGCCCCCGTATTCTTTGGTTCGGCTCTCAACAACTTCGGTGTGCAGGAGCTACTCAACTGCTTCATCGACATCGCTCCATCGCCCCAACCCGTCAAAGCTGAGGAGCGAACCGTCTCTCCCTACGAAGAGGGCTTCACGGGCTTTGTCTTCAAGATCCACGCCAATATGGACCCTAACCACCGAAGCTGTATCGCCTTCGTGAAGATCTGTTCGGGCCGTTTCGAACGCAATGCAGGCTACCGCCATGTACGTCTAGGCAAGGTAATGAAGTTTAGTAGCCCAACAGCCTTTATGGCACAGCGCAAAGAAACCGTCGAGGAGGCTTTTGCGGGTGACATCATTGGTCTACCCGATACGGGCAACTTCCGCATTGGCGACACACTTACCTCAGGAGAGATCTTGCACTTCAAGGGGCTACCTAGCTTCTCTCCAGAACTCTTTAAGTACATCGAAAATCAAGATCCGCTCAAGACCAAGCAACTGGCTAAGGGGTTGGATCAACTCATGGGAGAGGGCGTGGCACAGCTCTTCACCAATCAGTTCAATGGGCGCAAAGTGGTCGGCACGGTTGGGCAGCTGCAATTCGAGGTCATTCAGTATCGCCTGCTACACGAGTACGGCGCAGCTTGTCGTTGGGAACCTATTAACCTATACAAGGCATGCTGGATAGAGAGCGATGATGCCGAGGCTTTGGAGAACTTCAAGCGTCGCAAGGCACAATATATGGCCAAAGACTTGGCTGGTCGAGATGTTTACCTAGCCGACTCTAGCTATGTACTCTCGATGGCCCAGCAGGATTTCCCTGCTATTCGGTTCCACTTTACCAGCGAGTTTGACCATTGAGGCTATAACACAACCTAAATTATTAATTACTCAAACTCTATTTTCAATGAAAACGATCAAACAGATTGCGACACTGGCGATGCTGGGGCTTACCTTCATCGGCACACTCGCTAGTTGCGCTCCTAAACAAGAGGAGAAGCAAATGAGCTATCTAATCCCGACTGAGGTGCCTGCTAGACCAGAAGGTCAGAAGGACGTGCTCCAGCTACGCCACGACCCAATCCCAGTGGTACGCATTGGCTTCATCGGCCTTGGTATGCGTGGCCCAAGCGCTGTGAGTCGCTTCACGCACCTCGATGGCGTAGAGGTCAAGGCTCTCTGTGACCTACATCCAGAGCGTGTAGCCAAGTCGCAAGCGATCCTCAAGGGTGCTGGTAAGGCAGAGGCAGCTGAATACAGCGGTAGCCAAGATGCTTGGAAGGCTCTCTGCGACAGAGACGATATCGACCTCGTGTACATTGCAACCGACTGGAAGCATCACGCCGAGATGATGATCTATGCCATGAATAAAGGTAAGCACGTAGCCTGCGAAGTGCCGGCCGTGATGAACCTCAAGGAGGCTTGGGACGTCGTCAATACAGCCGAGCGCACACAGCGCCACTGCATGATGCTTGAGAACTGTGTCTATGACTTCTTTGAGCTGACGACCCTTAATATGGCTCAGAAAGGTCTATTAGGCGAAGTACTTAGCGGCAAAGGCGCCTACATTCACAACCTAGAACCCTTCTGGCTAGACTACGAGGGAGACTGGAGATTTCAGTACAACAAGGAGCACCGTGGCGATGTGTACGCAACGCATGGTCTCGGCCCAGTTTGCTTCGCCCTAGACATTCACAGAGGTGACAAGATGGACTACCTCGTAGCGATGGACGTACCTGCGGTAACGATCCCCAAGTACATCGAAGAGCAACGTGGAGAGCCCGTAGGCGAGTTTAAGAATGGCGAAATGACGCATACACTCATCAAAACGAACAAGGGTAAGACTATCTACCTAGAGCACAACGTCGCTTCGTATCGCCCATACGACCGTATGTACCAGCTTATCGGTACGGACGGCTTTGCCAATAAATACCCAACAACTGGTATTTGTCTGCGCCCCACTGAAGAAAACAAGAGCGCAGTACCCGATCACGAAGATCTCACCAAGCACAACTTCGTAAGCAAGGAAACAGAAAAGGCACTTATGGAGCAATACCAGCACCCCATTGCCAAGGATATCGTAGAGAAGGCCAAACAAGTTGGCGGTCATGGGGGAATGGACTTCATCATGGACTATCGTCTTATCTACTGCCTACAGAAGGGACTTCCTCTAGATATGGACGTGTACGATCTAGCCGAGTGGTCTGTCATCGGAGATCTCACACGTATCTCACTAGAGAATAACTCAGCTCCAGTACAGTTCCCCGACTTCACTCGTGGCGGCTGGCAGCGCATCAAAGGACAATCCTTCGCTCTGTAATCGTTCCAAGAGTTCATCAACCTCGAGGGAAGCCATAGATCTAAAGCAATAGACTGATGGCTTCCCTCTCTCTTTAAGGCTTCTAAAATTGACTATGTCCAATCAAGCATACACTATGTCACAGCATTCATCTATCAATCACGTATACCTAGTAGGGCTCGTGGAGGAAGAGCCCGAGGTGCGCTACTTCGGCTATGATGCCCTAGAGGTAAGGCTCCGCCTAATGACCATCGAACATCTCCCCAAGCCAGACGGAAGCACGAGAGAGCTGAAGCTATGGCATCAGCTCTCGGCTCGTGGCGGCGTAGCCAAGAGTATCGAATGCGAGGTTCATTCGGGAGCTATGCTGGAGGTTTTCGGCAGCCTACGTTACTACCGAGATACCGACCGACATGGTGTTAGCCGCAATATCACCGAGATCGAGGTGAATCGGATACATATACTACACAAAGCATCGAGGGGCAACACCTCACCTAGTAGTGAGATGCCTGCCCCTCTTGATGAGTTGGATTGGTCTTCTTTCGCGCCGTCGTCCGATGAAGACCCTATGGCTTAGGGTAGTAGTAGAGAGCTATCGCCATAGCTCAAGAAGCGATAGCCATGTCGCAGTGCGTGGTCGTAGACAGATCTCCAATCATCAGCGATAAAAGCCGAGATTAGCAGCAGTAGCGTGCTATTAGGCTGATGAAAGTTGGTTACAATCCCAGACACCACACGGAATGTGTACCCCGGAGCAATGAGAATGGCCGTAGGGAAAACTAAAGTCCCTAAATCATTGCATTCCATATAATCCAAGATCGCCCTCAGTGCCTGCTCGGCGCTGGGGGCTTTTTCGTGCACATACTCGTAGGCCTGCCACTGCTCAACCGCAAGATCTGCACTGGGCAAGCTAGGCGAGTGTAGCAGTCTAACACCAAGATGATAGAGGCTCTCTAGAGTACGCACCGAGGTTGTCCCGACAGCAATAATAGGCCCAGAGTGACGGTATAGACGCTCGATCGTCTGGCGCTCTAGGACGATGAGCTCTTGATGCATCTCGTGATCCCCAATCGTCCGGCTCTTAACAGGCCTAAAGGTGCCAGCCCCTACGTGTAGCGTCACATCGAGTACCGACACACCACGCTCGCCTATCTGTCGAAAAACCTCCTCCGTAAAGTGAAGTCCTGCCGTAGGCGCGGCAACCGATCCTTCCGGGCGAGCATAAACCGTCTGATAGGTCTGCAAGTCGCTCTGCTCACTCTCTCGATTGAGGTAGGGCGGTATAGGTAGGATCCCCATGAGCTCAAGCAATTCGCCGAAGGTATAGGCTTCATTATCCCAAGAGAAATGTACGACACCCTCCTCTCCTCTCTCGGCTTGCAGATGCACGACCTCTCTATCCTCGACATGTAGAGCCAAGGTAAGCAGTTGCTCTCTATGCCAGCGTCGAGCATTACCCAACATACAGTGCCAAGAGCAGCGCTGCCGAGCCGATAGAGCGAGTTCATAGCTACTAGGTTGATAGGGATCTAAGCAGAAAATCTCAATCTGAGCGCCACTCTCTTTACGAAAGAGCAGACGTGCACGTATTACCCTTGAGTTGTTGCGCACAAGCAAGCTATCGGCAGGTAGCAGATCGGGCAGATCGGCGAAACGTCGGTCCCTAATCTGACCAGACTGATAGACCAAGAGCTTGGACTGATCCCGCTGCGCCAAGGGATACTTGGCAATGCGCTCATCGGGGAGCTCGTAGGTATAATCCTCTATTGCAATGTTCTTAGTTGTCATTTCCTTGATTCAATTACGCTTGAGCCAAGACTATTAGCCCAAGAGCTATAACGAAAAAAGGAAGACCGAGGCCTTCCTTTTCTAGAGCGGAAGACGGGACTCGAACCCGCGACCCTAACCTTGGCAAGGTTATGCTCTACCAACTGAGCTACTTCCGCAATTAATCCGAGGGGCTTCCCTCGTTTTGCAATGCAAAGGTAATACAGTTTTCTAAACTACCAAAACATCTCTAGCATATTTTTGAGGTTATAATAAGGCTCCGAAAACAAACCTTAACCTAACTTCGTGACATATAATAAACTTGACCAGTGAAAAAACTTATCTCCCTACCCTATCCGTTGGCCATACCCTCACAAGACGCCCTATAAACTTGGGATAAGATGCATCTAAACTAAATGCTCTAGATTTATATTTTAGCTCAGTTTTCAGAATGTTGATGAGGAAACTCCGACGAACTTGGGGCAAAAAGATCAGACATCATATTTGCCCTCTAACAGGCTCTAGATTGCGTTGGGGCTCGTTTTGAGCCATGCACCCAAACGAGTCTAAATAGCCGATCAAAACGTATAAGCCACAAAACACTAATAAACAGACAAATAGAAGAAGAAAATACTACGATTCAGGAAGTCAGCGTACATTCTTTCGGGTTTCCTTCCCATCAATCTTGGCTGATTGTAGGATATATCCTCAACGATTAGTCCTACAATCCTCCACAATCTGTCCTTCAATTTTGAGAGAAGTATGGATAATCTAATGCCAATACTCCCAACTTCACCCTAGAAAAAGGGCTTACATCTTAACAAAAATCAACAGAAAACTTATACTTCCGCTCTAGACGAAGCGGACACATCGGCAGACAGCCATCTTACATACAAGCCAACAAAAGAGTATCAACACAAGGCTCTTTCGAGGGCGATCTCTACCCTCTTGTATCCCTCGATAGATAGAGGCTAATTGTCTGAAGTAGCGAAATGCACTATCTTTGCACAGAAATAGAGTTAGTGTGCAAGGCGCCCTATCTAGTGGAGGATTTGAAATAAAGACTTTAATATACATAGTTTACAGATGGTTAGTACAAATTTTATCTCTCTGTATGAGGAGGGGTTTGTCAAATACTGGGACAGCCCAGCCCTATCCAACTACGAGGGGGTAACTTATACTTATCAGCAAGTTTGCGAACGAATCGCTCAGTGGCACATCTTCTTCGAGCGTGTCGGTCTACAACGTGGCGAAAAAGTCACTCTGATGGGCAAAGACACAGCCGAGTGGTGTACCATATTCCTAGCTACAGTGACCTATGGAGCTGTGATCGTACCAGTACTGCAAGACTTTGCACCAGCAGATGCGATGTCTATCATCGACCACTCCGAGTCTAGCCTGCTCTTCGTCAATGATAATCTTTGGGAGCAGATGAGCCTAAAGCAACTACCCTTGGTCAAGCATGTCCTAGACCTACAGAGTAATGTCTCTCTTGCGAGCCAAGGAGAGCTACAAGATTTATCTACACTAGTAGACAGCCTACCCAAACTACTGGCAGAGCGTTACCCACAAGGCTACGGCAGAGAAGATGTCAAGTACTACCATACTCCCAATAGCGAATTGCTCCTACTGAACTATACATCAGGGACAACGGGCTTCAGCAAGGGCGTTATGGTTACGGGTAATAACCTCGCAGGCAATGTGATGTTCTGCCGGGACAATAAGATCCTACACCCTCAAGAGGAGCTACTATGCTTCCTCCCTCTAGCTCATACTTATAGCTGCATGGTACACCTGCTACTAGCTATGACTATAGGGGTACACGTTACCATTCTAGGCCGAGTGCCGACTCCCAAGGTCCTTGGGCAGGCACTCAAGAAGCTCAAGCCTCACATCGTTGTTTCGGTACCATTGGTTCTAGAGAAGATCTATCAGAATGCGATCCTACCGATTATCCAGCAGCCTAAAATCAAGTTTATGCTCAGTATGCCTATCCTCAAAGGCATCGTCCACAAGAAGATCCGTCAGAAGCTCATCGACGGACTGGGTGGCTGCACTAGGGAAGTGATCGTAGGTGGGGCAGCACTTAACCCAGAAGTTGGGGTATTCCTGAAGAAAATAGGCTTCCCCATTACCGTGGGTTATGGCATGACCGAGTGTGCTCCCTTAATCAGCTATATTCCGCCCAAAGAGTGGCGTGTGGGCTCGTGCGGACAGGTGCTACGTGGCTACATGGAAGCCCGCATAGCACCACTAGAGGACAGCAACGCGAATGTCACCGCTACTACAAGAGATACCAAAGGGTTGCCCGTGGGAGAGATTCAAGTACGTGGAGAGAACGTCTGCCTTGGGTACTACAAGAACGAAGAGCAGACGGCAGCCCTCTTCACCGAAGATGGCTGGCTCAGAACTGGCGACCTCGGCAGTATGGACGCTGACAATTTCCTATACATCAAGGGCAGAAGCAAGACAATGCTTCTAGGAGCTAACGGGCAGAATATCTACCCCGAAGAGATTGAGGCTAAAATCAGCCTAATCCCCTATGTGCAAGAGAGTATCGTCCTCATGCGAGATGGCAAGCTAGAGGCTTTGATAGTACCCAATATCACAGCTATCGAGAGTGCAGGTGTCACCGAGGGTGAGGCGTGGGAGGTAATCAAAGCTCACCGTGCAGCCCTCAACGATCAGCTAGGAGCCTACGAGAAGATTCAGCGCTTCGAGCTACGCAACGAGCCATTTGAGAAGACACCGAAGCAAAGCATCAAGCGCTTCCTCTACAGTTAGAGCAGAGTAAATACTCCACAGCTACTCTTACTCCAAGGCGGTAGGCCGAGAACTCAACCTACCGCCTTGAGTTTTGTCATAGATAGCCGAAAACCAAATCGCAGGTAAGTGGACAAAAGAAAGGCCGTGTATCATAATGTGCAAACTGCTGTGCTGCTTGCGACATTTGCTCCATGCGGACTTCATCGTCGGCTTCGGTCACATACTTTAGTGTGCTCCCGTCAGCCTCAGTCTTAGCATCTTGCATTTTGTACATTATGAAACATATCAAAAGGGGCTGCGGCAAAAATGAATTTTGCCACAGCCCCCCCCCTTTATGTTTAATATAGTAGAGCTACCAATGAGATCGCACTAAAACTAGAAGCGCATACCTACAGTAGCATAGAAATTGTGCTGAGTCAGACTATAGCCTTCTGGAGCCTTTTTGAACTGATTGATCATACCAAACTCAGACCCTAGACGCACATAGAAGCGGCTAAGCTCTACAGCTGCAGAGATACCCACACCTGCATCGAAGCGCTTACGGTTGCTAGCATCACCGAAAAGGTCTAGAGAGAGTCCCTTCTTCGTTTCCATCTTACCAGACAAAGCATAGGCAAAGTATGGACCAAGCTCTACCGAAACGCCTAGATTGTGCATAAAGTTGGCACGTAGACCGATATTTACTGGCACACTCACACTGTGAGTAGTTTCTGTGGCGGATACAAACTTAGTCTTGTAGCCACCCATTTTGTAGACTACACCGGGAGCGAGGTAAAAAGTAGCCATACCGGGATCCGTTAGAGCTATTTCTGCTGCTGCGGCGGCTCGCAAACCTATCTTGATGTTTTCTGTAGTCGAGTTGGCGGAAGTAGTCTTCTGACTGGCATTGGAGAACGCTGCTCCGACCTCTACTCGAGGAGTAACGCTCTGCGCCTGAGCGCCCCAAATACCCGCAGCCATTACTAGAGCTGCCATTACTGTCTTTCTCATAAATCTTATTACGTTTACTTAGTTAAAATGGTACACTTTCGTAAAATACCATTGCAAATATATGCTAAAATTTTCACTTAAACAAGAAAATTACGTAAATACCGTTCCAAATATGCACGGGAATGGCCTACTGGCGAGCTAGACAAGCCAATAATAATGCGTATCTTTGTCCGTTAAAACGTAAGGGGTTAGATACAATATCAAGCTCTATGAAAGTCGTGTAATCAACTAAAACGTATATATAATAAGGTAATATGGCACAGCAAGAAGATCTATTCAAGAAAGTGATCTCTCACTGCAAAGAGTACGGATTCGTATTCCCCTCCTCCGAAATCTACGACGGCCTAGGGGCTGTCTATGACTATGGACAGCTCGGTAGCGAACTCAAAAACAACATCAAGCGCTACTGGTGGGACGCAATGACACTGCTACAAGATAATGTAGTGGGGATCGACTCTGCAATCTTCATGCACCCCAAGATCTGGAAGGCCTCTGGACACGTAGACGCCTTTAATGATCCCCTCATCGACAACAAAGACTCCAAGAAGCGCTACCGTGCAGATGTCCTGATCGAGGATCATCTAGCCAAAATCGAGGAGAAGATCGCCAAGGAAATCACCAAGGCCGCCAAGAAATTTGGCGATGCCTTCGATGAAGCACAGTTCCGTGCCACTAATGCACGTGTGCTAGAGTACCAAGCCAAATACGATGCTCTGCATAGTCGCTTTGCCCAAGCACTCAATGATAGCAACCTAGAGGAGCTACGACAGATCATCATCGACTGTGAGATCGTCTGCCCTATCAGTGGCACACGTAACTGGACCGAGGTGCGCCAGTTCAACCTCATGTTCTCTACCGAGATGGGCTCAACGGCCGATGGTGCGATGAAGGTTTATCTCCGTCCAGAGACGGCACAAGGTATCTTTGTCAATTACCTAAACGTACAGAAGACAGGTCGTATGAAGATCCCCTTTGGGATCGCCCAGATTGGTAAGGCCTTCCGCAACGAGATTGTCGCTCGTCAGTTCATCTTCCGTATGCGAGAGTTTGAGCAGATGGAGCTTCAGTTCTTCGTACGCCCCGGCGAGGAGCTTCAGTGGTTCGAACACTGGAAGCAAGTACGTCTACGCTGGCACCAAGCACTCGGCCTAGGCAACGACAAGTATCGCTACCACGACCACGAGAAGCTAGCGCACTATGCCAATGCGGCTACGGACATTGAGTTCCAGATGCCTTTTGGCTTCAAAGAAGTGGAGGGGATACACAGCCGTACGGACTTCGACCTCAAGCGTCACGAAGAGTTTAGTGGCAAGAAGCTCCAGTACTTCGATCCTGAGCTAGGTCAGAGCTATGTCCCCTACGTCGTAGAGACCTCTATTGGAGTGGACCGTATGTTCCTCAGTCTGATGTGTGGTGCATACGATGAAGAGGTACTAGAGGGTGGCGACACTCGTGTGGTACTGCGCCTACCAGCCCCACTGGCTCCCGTCAAGCTCGCCGTACTTCCTCTAGTGCGCAAGGACGGTCTAGACGAGAAGGCAAGAGAGATTGTGAGCGATCTACGCTTCGAGTTCAACTGTCAGCTAGACGAGAAGGACTCTATCGGCAAGCGATATAGACGTCAAGATGCGATTGGCACACCATTCTGCATCACGGTGGATCACCAAACAATGGAGGACAATACGGTAACCATTCGCCATAGAGATAGTATGCAGCAGGAGCGTATCGCCATTGCAGACCTTGCCCGTGTAATCGGAGAGTCTGTAGCAATGAAGAGCTTGCTCAAACAGATATAAAAACGAGATCCGATGAACATCAAATCCATATATTCGGCCGCAATAGCCCTAGCCCTCCTGCTGGGGTCTACGGGCTGCAACGACGAGGTCAATCCAACTCTGGAGCAGCGTGCCAGAGATGAGGGGACATTCCATGCCTTCAAGGACAGTTCAGACTACAAACGCATTACCACCCCCGGGCTATATGGGGACAACTATGTGTATGCCAAGTGGGTCAAAAAGGGCTATGGCCAGCGAAAGGCAAAGCTAACAGATCATGTGTACGTGCGCTACACTGGCTACTACTTGACCACTTGGGTCGGCGGACGACAGCAGGGCATCTTCGATACCAATGCTGACCAAGAGATCCTCAGCCCACTATCAGTCAATGGAACAATCAATGGCTGGATGATCGCCCTACAAAATATGGTCGAGGGTGATGAGGTCGGGGTAGCTATACCATGGTACCTAGCCTATGGAGCGCAAGGCAAGAACCGTGCGATAGCTCCATACACCTCTCTTTACTTCAAAATCAATCTAGAACAAATAGTTGATCAATAGACCTCGCATGGCAAATCAAATCAGGTTTCTTCTATCCAATGACGACGGATTTCGTGCTCCCGGTTTACAGGAGCTAGCACGTGCACTCACCTCATTGGGTGAGGTAGTGATCGTTGGACCAGATGGTCCTCGCTCTGGCTTCTCATCTGCCATCACGACAACCATACCTCTACGCCTCAAACCTCGCCACAGCGAGGAACGCCTAACTATATACAGTGTAGACGGCACGCCCGTAGACTGCGTAAAGCTAGCGCTCAATACGCTCTTCGCCGATAGCCGCCCCTCCATGGTTATCTCAGGCATCAACCATGGGAGCAACGACGGCGTATGCGTCCATTACTCTGGCACGATTGGCGCAGCCCGTGAGGCTTGTATACAAGGTGTGCCCGCCCTAGCCATATCACTAGACGACACTGCAGAGCGTCCAGACTTTGCCGATGCTATCTCCTACTCCATCTCTGTGGTTAAGCACGTCCTCAACCATGGCCTAGCTCCCAACCGCCTGCTATCACTCAATGTACCCAAGAGCAAGCCTAGAGGACTCAAGGTCTGTCGTCAAGCTATCAGCCGCTTCGTAGATGAGTATATGCCTAGTAGCAATGCACGAGGGCATCAGGTCTACTGGCTACAAGGCTACCAAGAGCAACCACAGGCAGGACACAGCCCTACCGATGTAGAGCTCCTGAGAGAGGGATATGCAACCCTAACTCCTCTGATGCTCGACCAAACCGATCATCATGGTCTGGTAGAGCTAGAGCGTATGGGTTATGGTTCTCTAGCATAGAGGAAATAGGAGAATGCGATGCGTTACTTTTTGGTCGTAGGAGAAGCTTCGGGCGATCTACACGCCTCACGCTTGATGCGCTCGATCAAAGCGCTTGATCCTAAAGCCGACTTCATGTTTGTAGGGGGAGATCTCATGGCCGAGGTGGCTGAGAAACTTCCCCTAGTCCATTACCGTGAATTGGCCTTCATGGGGTTCATTCCCGTGTTGAGAAACCTAGATAAGATTAGCAGCTCGGGCTATTTAGTGCAGGAGATGATGCGAGCCTATAACCCCGATGCCGTTATTCCCGTAGACTACGCAGGCTTCAACCTACGCTACATTCTACCTTTTGCCAAGGAACATCTAGACTGCCCCATCGTCTATTACATAGCTCCTAAACTGTGGGCTTGGAAGAAGTGGCGCATTCATCGCCTAGCTCGCTATACAGACCTGCTACTATGCATACTGCCTTTTGAACAAGAGTTCTTTGGCCGCTATGGTATGCGAGCCCAATATATAGGTAATCCATGTGTCGATGCGACTCTCCCGATAAGAGAGCAGCAGGCCGCCCTGCCTAGCACACATCGGCAAATCGCCATACTAAGCGGTAGCCGTAAGCAGGAACTAGCTGCCAACCTCCCCACAATGCTGGCAGCCACGAAGCTGCTTGCCTGTAGCTACAAAGTCATTGTGGCTGGAGCTCCGGGGCTTGAGGCGAGTGACTATGCTCCCTATTTAGCCGACTATCCCGAGGTAGAGCTGCGCTTCGGTGCGACATACAGCATTGTCGCCCAGAGCGAGGCTGCCCTAGTTACCTCTGGGACAGCAACCCTAGAAACAGCTCTGCTAGGCACTCCACAGATTGTCTGTTATCGCATGGGAGGGCTCAAGATCTCAAGGTGGGCCTGGAAGACTTTTTTCTCCGTTCCATACATCTCACTAGTCAATCTAATCCTAGGTCGAGAGGCCGTACCTGAGCTAATCGGCTCCGAAGTTGAGCCCTTGGGCATCTATCATCGCCTCAAAGCCATTCTGGAAGGCGGCTCCGAGCGCAGCCAACAGCTCGATAGCATCAATGAGTTACGCCACAAGCTAGGCAAAGCCTCCACGAGCGATCTCGCCGCCCAAGTCGTAATTGCAGAGATTAGCAGTAGGCGCAGGACCAGCTCTGACTAGCTCTGCACTCTTCCTACATTACCCAATAATCTCCCCTATATGGTATGAATAGGTATAGCATAGCCATTAGACCCTATCGGCTTATCTTCCATCAGCCAGCAGGCACATCTCGAGGTGTGTACACAACACGTGACGTGTATTACTTGTATCTGTCCTCAACTTCTCGGCCAGAGGACGTCGGGATTGGGGAGTGTGCACCATTACCAGATCTAAGCTGCGATGCGACACCTGACTACCTCGAGATATTGCGACGCATCTGCCTAGACGTAAATCGTAAAGGTACACTCCCAAGTGACGAATTACTACGCCCCTATCCTTCTATCCGATTTGCTCTCGAAACCGCTCAGCGACATCTAGAGCGTGGATCATGGGCACTGTGGGACACCGACTTCTCTCGAGGGGAGTCGGGAATACCAATCAATGGGCTTATATGGATGGGCGACCGTACTACCATGCTCAAGAGAATAGAAGAGAAAATTCGACAAGGCTTCAGATGTATCAAAATGAAAATTGGGGCCATTGACTTCGATGAAGAGCTATCTCTCCTCAGGCATATCCGCAGACACTTCTCTGCCAAAGAGATTGAGCTACGAGTAGATGCTAATGGAGCATTCTCCCCTGAGCTCGCACTCGATTTGCTCTCACGCCTACACGAGCTAGAGCTACACTCGATCGAACAACCCATACGATCTGGACAATGGGAGGAGATGGCTCGCCTTACAAGCCTAAGCCCATTGCCTATCGCTCTAGATGAGGAGCTAATCGGGCATCATACCGCCGAGGATAAAATTCACTTGCTTGAGCAGATTGTCCCTCAATATATCATACTCAAACCCTCCTTACACGGGGGGCTATCTGGCAGTGACGAGTGGATTAATATCGCCCAGCAACGAGGCATAGGCTGGTGGATTACCTCTGCCCTAGAAAGCAATATAGGCCTAAATGCTATAGCCCAATGGTCTGCCTGCCACCAGATAAGTATGCCACAAGGCCTAGGTACAGGTATGCTTTATCGCAACAACATACAAATGCCTATCTCCATAGTCGGAGATAGGCTCTGGTACACCCCCGACCTATGTATCTAGATCGTACCCATCAGCATCTGCGTGTAGGTGAGCGATACTACACCCCGGATACCCTCCCTACATCAGAGCCAGCGAATCAAGATGCTGCACTGGTGAACTTCTTACGTACATGGTGGAGCGACGACGAATATATGCTTGTGCAAACCTCAGGCTCTACAGGAGCACCCAAACTACTACGAGTAAGTAAGGCTCGTATGATGCAGAGCGCCCGAGCCACCTGCTCTTTTTTCGAGCTCAATGCCTCCGACACTGCTCTCCTATGTATGGACCTAAGATACATCGGGGCTATGATGCTTGTCGTACGCTGCCTGATCTCAGGCATGAAACTCATCGTACAGCCCACTCGCTCCAACCCATTACTCAAGCTTGAGGAGGAGATCACCTTTGCTGCTATTGTGCCACTACAAGCCAGAGAGATTCTTCGGGACCCAACAACCAAGAATAAGCTAAGCCGCATCAAATACACAATCATAGGAGGTAGCAGTCTAGACGCCGAACTAGAACATGAATTATCTACTTTGCCGAACGGGATCTACTCGACCTATGGAATGACCGAAACTCTATCTCATATAGCCCTGCGCAGAGTCAGTGGCACAGATACAAACCCGTACTACACTCCCCTTGAGGGCATCTCGGTATATCTTAGCGACCGAGGTACACTATGCATCAAGGCTCCACTGATTACCCCTGAGCCACTAGAAACGAATGACCTCGCTGAGCTACTCTCCGATGGACGATTTCGGATACTCGGTAGAAGCGACAACATCATCAATAGCGGAGGGGTCAAAATACAGCTTGAACTCGTAGAGGAAGCAATAGCACAGCTACACACAGCTCCTCTAGCCCTAACGTGGCGGAGAGATCAGCGATTGGGACAAGCTCTTATACTCGTCCTAGAAGAGAGGGGTGGCCAAGACAAGACCCAGCTCTTGGGCTCTCTCAAATCTCATCTGCCATGCTACCACTGCCCTAAGGATATCATTTACGTCCCAGAGATACCTCGCCTAGCGAATGGCAAACTAGATCGCAAAGCCCTTGAGAGGATAGCTAACATAGAGAAGTACTAACCGACATAGCTTAATAGCATCTCTCAAATACCATGACTATGGCCAGAACAAAAACGTCACTACGACACCTATCCACCCCTCTACTATAAGCTTTATTACCATTGTAAAGTGTGAATTTGGCTAAAAAAGTTCATACTAAAAGACTCTATCCAACAGTCAATTATAAAAATATATAAAATTTCACAGGAAGAAATGTTGCAGGAATAAAAAATAGTTTATACTTTTGTGGTGTGTGTTTTTCATGGTATTAGATTTAAGGTTAACGAAAAGGATTGGTTGTCGGGAGACAACCAATCTTTGTTTTTATAGAGATTATCATCTTGAGACCGTTGCACGGCATTCTGCCTCTTTTCGGTTAGAAACGTTGTATATATCTCTGATTATTACTATCTTTAATATGTAATTAATTGTATCGACAT
>NZ_JRAR01000038.1:0-44576 GCF_000768935.1 Porphyromonas sp. COT-290 OH860
AATCGAAGACCCAGAAAACGGCTAGGATACCTAACGCCAAGCCAAGTTTTAGGACTAACTTAGATCAACATTGTTGCGCTGGAAGGAGGAATGTGCATATCGCCATTGCTATGCGTGCTAACGGCTAAGTTAGCTATATTTGTTCCTTGTAATAAGATGATCAAAGCTTACTAGAGCATCCGAAAGGCTGGATATATAGGCCTATGCTTCCTCGCTCTGCGTAGGCAGTACTATAAATAAATACGTAGCAAAACTTAGACTGATGAAAAAGATATTTTTACTCCTATCGCTCCTACCACTACTGCTATCTACTGGCTGTACGAGCGGGGAGGGGAGTGGCCAGCATAGTCGTGTAGAGGGGGGGATAGATACTCTGGACTTTGCACATATCGTACACTTTGACCATGCTAGAGGCTTGAGTGTAACCAATGAGGAGGGCTACAAAGAGGTTGTTGTCTTCGCTCCAGACTCGCCCGACACACTAGCCGTCTATATTCTCTATCCTAGAGGGCACCGCCCAGAGCTTAACACAGTTCCCGCTCAAGCACGCTTTATCCCCGTGCCTGCACGCACCCTCGGCTGTATTTCCACTACCGAGATCGGAGCATTGCCGCTCTTGGGGTTACGTGATAGGCTAGTGGCTTGTGGCGATGTGCGCAACATTAGCGATAGCATCTTGAGGCAATATGTAAGCGAAGGGAAAATAGCAGATATAGGCCTCGGCATGAGTCGCAATGTGGAGCAGATCCTATCGGTTAGACCTGAGATACTGATACAGACCTTCACCGATGCCTCGGCCAAAGATGAAGATCTCACAGCCTCTGGTGTCGAGATTGTCCTCTTCAATGGGTGGAAGGAGCAGACTCTATTGGCCAGAGCGGAGTGGCTCAAGATGCTGGGCATGCTTTTTGGGCGAAACAGACAAGCCGAGCAGACGTTCCACGTTATTGAGCAGGAGTATCGTCAAGCTCAAGCATTGCTAGGCGGAGATCGTCAATCTATCCCTATTCTCTACGGTCAGGACTACAAGGGACAGTGGTATGTGCCGGGCGAATACTCGTATGTCACCGCAATGCTCCATGATGCAGGGCTTAGATACGATTACGTGCCCAATCAAGTTGCCAGCCAACCCATGAGCTTTGAGTATGTTTTTAGCCGGCACAGACATAGTAAGATTTGGTTAAGCTCTGTGGCAGGAGGGGTCAGAACCCTTGAGGACTTCATTGGTGCTAACGAGCGCTATGCTCATTTTGACGCTACCCAGACGGGCTCGGTTTGGGTAGACAATAAACGAATCAATGAGTATGGAGGTAATGATATATGGGAGAGTGGTCCCTATCAGCCACACCTCATACTCAAGGATTTAATCAAGATCGCACACCCCGATCTACTACCCGAGTATGAAACCACCTACTGGCAGGAGTTGAAGAGATGAAGGCACGTACTACACTTCTGTTCATACTTATAGCCGTTTGCATCTGCTTAGCTTTCGTCCTCGACATTGTATGGGGGGCGACCTCAATCCCCATTGGCGATGTGCTCAAGGCACTCTCTGGGAGTACTGATACGACCTACAACTATATAGTGCAGAATTTCCGTTTGCCCAAAGCGCTAGCAACACTCTTCGTTGGGGCAGGAGTCGCTATATCTGGGTTACAGATGCAGAGCCTATTTCGCAATCCTCTAGCCGACACCTCAATCCTCGGGATTAATAGTGGTGCTGGAGTTGGTGTAGCGGTCTACACTATGGCTTATACCCTTTTCCCGAGCTTGATAATCTCTTCAGCCGTAGCAAGTAGCTGGGGAATCATCGTAGCCGCTTGTCTAGGCTCGGTAGGGGTGTTGCTCGTTATTTCCCTCGTAGCTAGTCGTCTTGGTGATATGATCTCGATCCTCATCGTCGGCGTTATGATTGGGTTCTTGGCTAGCTCTGTGATTTCGGTATTACAGTTTTTTAGTAGCGAAGCGACACTCAAGACCTATCTGCTCTGGTCCTTCGGGAGTGTATCTGGTGTGACATGGCGGCAGCTTAGTCTAATGCTCCCTATTATTGGGCTTGGGCTCGGGCTCTCTATGCTGATGCCCAAGCAGATGAATGCCCTTAATCTCGGCGAGCATTACGCTCGCTCGGTCGGCACTAACGTCACGCTCGCCCGTGTCGCTCTTGTAGGTATCACAAGTTTGGTCACTGGGTGCATCACTGCTTTTGTAGGGCCGATTACATTTCTTGGCATTGCCGTACCGCACTTCGTCCGTACGATATTTCGCACGGCAGATCATCATATCCTTATTCCTGCGACTATGCTCTCGGGGGCGCTGCTACTGCTTATTTGCGATATCTTTACGCAGGTTCCCGGGTATCAATTCGTCCTCCCAATCAATGCGCTGACATCTCTATTGGGGGCACCTGTTGTGATTTGGGTTATTATGAGAGGGAGAAAGAATAATCAGGTATTTCGTTAGACTATGAAGGGCGAGAATATTCGAGTGCAAGGGCTCTCTACGGGCTATAGTAGCGGTCGATCGGCTCAGCGAGTGATCTCACGAAACCTTAATCTGTCTATTAGTCAAGGGGAGATGGTAATGCTTATGGGGCCAAACGGGAGCGGGAAGTCCACTCTGATGCACACTATGGCCGGCCTGCTCCCACCCATCTCTGGTGATGTCCTCATCTCAGGGCAGAGTATTAGTCAGATGAAAATGAAGGACAGGGCTAGGCAGCTTAGCCTAGTGCTTACTGAGCGGATTTTAGTCGATAATATGACCGTGTGGGACGTCGTCGTCATTGGTCGGCACCCACATACTGGCTACCTAGGTCACCTATCAGTACAAGACAGACTATGCATCGAAGAGGCTATTGGAGTGTGCAACCTAGAGGGTATGGAGGGTAGGCCTTTTGGCCAGCTCAGTGACGGAGAGAAGCAGCGTGTACTTATAGCCCGTGCCTTAGCTCAGGAAACGCCACTCATATTGCTCGACGAACCCACTGCGCATCTAGATCTACCCTCTAGGCTAGAGGTCGTCTTGATGCTACGCAACCTTGCCCGGCTTATGGGGAAGAGTATTCTTATCTCCACGCATGAGCTTGATCTAGCTCTCGGGTGGGCAGACACCATTTGGCTCATGGATCGGTCGGGCCAGATATCCTCGGCTAGCCCCGAGGACCTAGTGCTACAAGGAGAGATAGAACGTGTCTTCGGCAGCGATAAGCTAAGCTACGACTCCGAGCGAGCCGAGTTCTCCGTGCAGCTAGAGCAAGCACGCCATATTGTCGTACAGGGCCAAGGCCTTCGATATCTTTGGACACTCAAAGCATTTAAGCGTGTTGGTTTCTTGCCCGTACAGGTAGATTGTATCACTACGCCTAGAGTGCTCGTCAAGGAAGATCTTTGGCTCCTACATACAGAGGACGCCTCGAGCCAGTATCATAGTATTACCGCTCTGCTGGAAGCACTAGGCGACTGCTCACAGAAGAGCCTATCGCCAAAGGAGGATCTCCAACAAAAATTGTGGAGTCAATAATATTTTATATATTTGCCTTAGGACTAATGGTTTAATGTTATGAAATGTTCTGTTGTCAATCGGCTATTGCCGACACGTAATTGGAAAGTAGCCGCCCTAGTTCTAGCAGGCTCTTTCGTTGGAGGCTTCGGGCTATTCCTATACCACTTGCGTGCGCACACCCTCGTCACAGACGCCCCCGCCGCTTGTATGAACTGTCACGTCATGACGCCCTACTATGCTTCGTGGTCCCATAGCTCACACGCTCGCAATGCAACTTGCAATGACTGTCATATCCCTCATGAAAACTTTGTGAGAAAGTGGGCTGTGAAAGCGAGAGATGGTATGCGCCATGTCTACGTTTTCCTCACCAATACCGAGCCAGAAGTGATCCAAGCTCACACTCCCGGTTCGCAAGTCATTATGAATAATTGTATTCGCTGCCACACTCAGCTCAATACAGAGTTTGTGACCACGGGAAGGATTGATTATATGATGGCTCAAGTTGGTGCAGGCAAAGCCTGCTGGGATTGTCATCGAGATGTACCACACGGAGGACAAAATGCGATCTCCTCCACTCCCTCGGCCATCGTGCCTCATCCTCCTAGCCCTGTCCCAGAGTGGCTAAAGAAAATGATTAATTAGAGCTATTCACTTAATACCTCGGATACAACAATGAAACGGAATCTTAAACCTTGGCAAAGCTGGGCATTGTTCGGAGGATCGATGATCGTCGTCTTCTTTCTCGGACTATGCGTTTCGGCTCTCATGGAGCGACGCGCCGAGGTGGCCAGCATCTACAACAACCGCAAGACCAAGATGAAAGGTATTGTGGCACGTAACGATTTATTCCGCGACGACTTCCCTCGCCAGTATCAAACTTGGACAGAAACCGCTCAGACGGACTTCAAGAGCGAATTTAATGGGAGTGAGGCTGTCGATGTCCTAGCACAGAGGCCCGAGATGGTTATTCTCTGGGCTGGATATGCATTCTCCAAAGACTACACGACTCCTCGTGGGCACATGCATGCGGTAGAAGATGTGACACGTACGCTACGTGTTGGCTCTCCTACTGTTACTGGCAAAGAACCTCAACCCGCTACTTGCTGGGTGTGTAAGAGCCCAGATGTGCCTCGTATGATGCAGGAGCTAGGTGTAGCAGAGTTTTACAAGAACAAATGGTCGGCCATGGGAGAGGAGATTGTTAATCCCATTGGCTGCTCAGACTGTCACGACTCAGAAACGATGAACCTGCACATCAGCCGTCCTGCACTTGTAGAGGCATTTGAGCGTCAGGGGCGTGACATCTCCAAAGCGACACCACAGGAGATGCGTTCGCTAGTCTGTGCTCAGTGCCATGTAGAGTATTACTTCAGAGGAGATGGCAAGTATCTTACTTTTCCTTGGGATAAGGGCTTCACAATGGAAGATATGGAGGCCTACTACGATGAGCATAGATACTACGACTATATCCATACCCTAAGTAAAGCACCGATCCTCAAGGCTCAGCACCCAGACTACGAGATATCACAGATGGGTATCCATGGGCAGAGAGGTGTGTCTTGTGCCGACTGTCATATGCCCTATAAGAGTGAGGGAGGTTTGAAGTTTAGTGATCATCACATTCAGAGCCCTCTCAATATGATCGACCGCACTTGTCAAGTTTGTCATCGTGAGAGCGAAGAAACACTACGCAATAATGTTTACGAGCGTCAGCGCAAAGCCAATGAAACACGTAATAGACTAGAGCAGGAGTTGGCTAAAGCGCATCTCGAAGCTCAATTCGCTTGGCAGCATGGTGCAAAAGAAGAGCAGATGCATGAGGCACTACAACTCATCAGACAGGCTCAGTGGCGCTGGGATTTCGGTGTGGCCTCTCACGGAGCTTCTTTCCATGCTCCACAAGAGATTCAACGTATTCTCTCTCACGGGTTAGATCGAGCACAGCAAGCACGGTTGGCTATCCATAAAGTATTGGCAAGCAACGGGTATGTCGGCGATGTGCCTCTACCCGATGTTTCAACCAAGGCTAAGGCTCAGAAGTATATCGGTCTAGATATGGAAGCTGAGGAGAGTGCCAAGGAGCAATTTATCCACACGACGGTGCCAGAGTGGTTGGCCAAAGCCAAAGCCGCTGGCAAACTCGCAGATGCTTAGCGCCTCATTGGTTATTAGAAAATAAACATCGCAGCTGAAGAACTATTAGGTTAGTCTTCGGCTGCGATGTTTTTGTTGTACTCTTGTAATAGCTATTGCCCTGCTAGGCTCTCGATAAACTCTCTTGGATATGAATACCTAATCTGCCCTTCATCGTCAATGAGTAGGATGCTCAGTTTGCTATCGGGGACGAGCTTTTTGCTAGCCCCGTAGCAAGCATCGGTAATATAGCACATCAGTTTGTCGAGATCGTCAAGCCCTAGTTCCGTCCACAGTTCTCTAGCTAATGTGATGCGGTCTATGAGCTCATGAGCTTGAGCGCTACAAGCCGAGGCGGTGGCTGCTTGGTGCAGAAAGTCCCTATTCATAACTACCTTCTTGCTATGCGTGTCGAGATTACCCTCGGCTAGCTTCACTGCCTTACCAAGCATAATACCCATATAGATACGAGGCACTCTATGCTCGGCTAGCTTGGCAAGGGTTTCGCCTATGAAGTTACCATACTGGACGAAGGACTGCGGTGGCAAAATAGGGAAAGCAGCCTTGAGGTAATTTTCACTTTTGGCACCGCTATTGATGACGATCGTATCTGCTCCAAGAGCCAAGGCTACATTCGTTTGGCGTGCTATTGAGGCGATGAAGGCTTCGGAAGAGAAAGGTTTGACTACCCCTGAAGTGCCTATGACGGATATCCCCCCGACGATCCCAAGCCTTGGATTAAATGTCTTCTTGGCGAGCTCCTCCCCATCTGGAATGCTGATACGTATATCCACGCCCCCCTCGGGGATTAGTTTACGGACTTCATCGGTCATCATTCGCCTTGGAGTGGCGTTGATAGCAGGCTCTCCGACCTCTATCCCTATGCCCGGGAGCGTTACTATGCCGACCCCTACGCCTTGTAGAAAGCGTACCTCGGATAGGTCGCTCGCCAGTGTAACCTCTGACCATATTTCAGTTCCATTAGTAACATCGGGGTCGTCGCCAGAGTGCTTGATTGCCTTGGCTAAATAGCCTTTGGCTGTCGGCTCAACACTCTGGATAGGGAGCGACACGGTTTCTCCGCTAGGCAGTGTTACCTCTGCCGAATCGGTTTGCTCGCCGTAGAGTAGCCCACGCAGAGCTGCCACTGTAGCTGCCGTAGCAGTAGTTCCAGTGGTAAAGCCCGTTTTTAGAGGGAAGAACTCTGGCACAATTCGCTCCACCGCCTTGCGAAGCCCTACAGGGCCATTGACCATTTGGTAGTGATCTGGCAGACGGGGGCGAGTAATCATATAGATAGGTACACCTGCGGCAAGTGCAGGAGCTATTTTTTCGTCAAAAAAACCGCTCTCTCCACTTTCTTTTGTGATCACTGCATCGGGGTTTATTTCGTTGAAGAGCTTTTGGTCTTCTCCCTCGGCGAAGTATTTGATGTGTGAGGCTGGGAAACCTGCGGCTTCGGCTTTTTCTCGTGAGTCGTCACGATCGAGAATACGGAAGAAGGTTTCTCGCTTTGACCAGAAAGCTCTGAGGTGTGGTATCGTATTGACTCCCGTGAGCGCAAGTAGTCTATGAGCAGGCTGAGCTAGGAGGCACTGAGCCATCTCCTCGTAGTTCTCGCAGGGAATGATACGTGGGTCGAGTGGGGGATAGCGACGTTCGTAGCGTACCACAGGGATCCCAAGGGCAGCAGTGGCTAGACCAATGGTGCGGTGCAGCTCGGCTGCGAAGGGGTGTGCTGCATCGATGACAAGGCGAATATCCTGCTTTTGGATAAAGGTTTTCATCGCCTCCTCATTCATTGCTCCCGTGAGGCGAACCCCATGTACGAGGTCTACCTGCTGTGTATCACCTTTGGTTGAGTAGTAGTATTCACGCCCGGATTCATCAAGAACAGAGCAAACGACTCGCCCCTCGGTTGTGCCACCATAAACGAGTATCATCGGCGGAATAGGTGCTTAAATTCGTCTGCGTATAGGCGGGATAGCCCCTTACGATTGTCAATAGCTTCGCCTACGACGATCATTGTCGTCAGGGTAAGGTTATTGCTTTTGACGATCTCGGCAAGGTTTTGTAGCTCCCCTCGATAGATGCGCTCATCTGGCCACGTTAAGTGGTAGCATGCTGCTACTGGCGTTGTCGGAGGGTAATGTTCTAGGAGCTGAGCTTGCACATCGTCCACAATACCAGCTGAGAGGAAGATACACATCGTACTCTGTGAGCGAGCGAGCATGTGGAGCTTCTCTTTGTCAGGCATCGGTGTGCGCCCTTCCCCACGAGTAAGGATAATAGTCTGCGTTTTTTCGGGGATTGTGAACTGGGAGCGTAGGGCAGCTGCGGCAGCTTGGAAGGAAGAGATACCCGGGGTAATATGATAGCTCATATTGTACTGGTCGAAGAAAGCCATCTGCTCCTGAATAGCTCCGTAGATGCAGGGGTCGCCCGTGTGTAGGCGAACTACTAGTAGCCCTTTGTCGTAGAACTCCTTCATAATGGTGAATTGCTCTTCTAGATTCATCGACGCTGAGCTCCTGACCGTAGCAGTTGGCTTGGCGCAATCTGTCAGAGCGCGAGGGACCAAGCTCCCAGCATAGAGGATTAGGTCTGCTATCTCTAGGAACGCTCGGCCACGTATGGAGCATAGATCAGGATCTCCGGGGCCAGCTCCTACGATCTCGATGTGCCCACGTCGCTCAGCCTCGCGATCTATGGCGAGAGCAAATGTGAAGTCATTCCCTTTGTGGATCATACCTTTTTGCTTCTCGATGAGTATCGAGCCAAGCCGAGCTGATAGTCGAGCTGAGCTCTCCGCTACGCCATAGACGCCTGTTACCTCATAGACCTTTTGCGAAGGGTTCGGGATCTCTACGGGCGCTAGATCCTCGGCCGTGTAGATGTTGGCTTGGGCGATATTCCAGCGGCTCAATAGCTCGTGGAGCAGTGGTTCATCTTTCTTGAGATCAATCGTGCCAATGCGGCAAATCGCCTCGGGGAAGAACCCTCTCTCCCTAATCTGCTCTTCGATGTACTGTGGTATATCAAGCGGATCGCACTGATAGCGACACCCCAAGCCAAGAGTTAGGACACGAGGAATAAACTGTATCGTCGGAGTTGTGGTTTCGTATCGTCTTGGGCTGACAACAAGAATTAATTCATAGTCTTCTGGGCGGAAACTCTCTCTCTTGTAGAAAACGTCTACGTGCGAGGCTTTGCTACGCTCAAGGTCGAAAGTCCCTCGGTCTTTGACCTCAAGTAGCAGTGCAGTCTTTCGCTCGTTGGTGTATAGTGCAATGGGGCGGTTTAGCCCGTCGCAGTTGTTGATGGTCTTCCAGCCGTATTTCCGCCCGAGCAAGTCAAGTGCCCATAGCCCCGTATTGTCTGTTTGCGTGCTCACTACGGCTTCTGCCCCCAGTGTCGCAGCAATCCGATTCGTCAATTCGTTTGCCCCACCAATATGCCCAGAGAGAACAGAAACAACGAACCGCCCCGTACTATCTATGTTGATGACCGCAGGGTCTTGGTACTTGTGTTGGATATGTGGGGCGATGCTTCGCACGCAGATCCCCATAGCCCCGATGAAGACCCATGCGTCATACTGATGAAATCTCTCAGCTGTGAATGTCTTGATATCGGAGATTTGCTCTACGCTCTCGCCTGCATGAGGGGAGAAAATACTGATTTCTTGGGGATACTCGCCTAGAAGGAGGCGAGCTATCTGCTGACCTGCAGGAGAAACGGCGATGACTGCTATATTCATTATCTTGGCTTTGTTTCTAAATATATTATGATAACACAAACTTAGATAAAAAGGTCGAATTGAGGGTTTATTTTGGTATTGTTAGACCTGCGAATACGATAATAGATGAGGAGCATACCATGAGCCATCTATAAATGGCTCACGATATGCTCCTCCAAGACGAGTAGGCAGTATGCCAGACTATGCCTTGTGCTTGTGATCGCTAGGCTATTGGATACGCATAGGAGGCTTAACGATCTCTGCCTCTAGCTTGCGTCCACGTACTACGATGTAGATCTTGGTGCCTACTGTGCTATGCTCTTTCTTGACGTAGCCCATACCGATACCGATCTTCAGACTTGGTGACATCGTGCCAGAGGTAACTTCTCCGATGATGTTGCCTGCTTCGTCTGCGATCTCGTAGTGACTGCGGGGTACCCCTTTGTCTTTTAGCTTAAAGGCAATGAGTTTGCGAGCTACTCCCTCGGCTTTTTGCTGCTCAAGCATAGCACGAGAGGGGAAGTTTTTCCCTTCGGCAAACTTGGTAATCCAGCCTAAACCAGCCTCTAGTGGAGAGGTCTCGTCTGTAATATCGTTGCCGTAGAGGCAGAATCCCATCTCTAGACGTAGCGTATCTCTAGCGCCTAGACCAATAGGCTTGATGCCTTCCTCGGCACCAGCCTCGAAGATTGCGTGCCAGATCTTCTCACCATCTTGGGGGTAGAAGTAAATCTCGAAGCCTCCAGCACCTGTATAGCCAGTGTTGGATAGGATCACATTGTCGCAGCCTGCGAACTTCCCTACCTTAAACGTGTAGTAGGGGATTTGGCTTAGGTCTATATCCGTGAGCTTCTGTAGCACTTTCGTAGCTAGAGGCCCTTGTATGGCGAGCTGACCGATGTTGTCACTGCTATTCTCTAGCTCTGCTCCTACTTGATTATGTGCAACGCACCACGCCCAGTCTTTGTCCATATTAGCTGCATTGACTACAAGCATATATTTCTCATCTTCGTAGCGGTAGACGAGCATATCGTCTATGATACCGCCACGATCGTTGGGGAAGCAAGTGTATTGGATATCGCCTACTTTGAGTTTAGAAACATCGTTGCTCGTGATGTCTTGTAGGAACTGAAGAGCCTTAGGACCTTTGACCCAGAACTCGCCCATGTGCGACACATCAAATACACCCACACCATTGACTACGGTCATGTGTTCGTCAATGATGCCCGTGGTGTATTCAATAGGCATATTATAGCCAGCGAATTCGTGCATCTTAGCTCCTAGGCTTTGATGAATAGCGGTGAATGGAGTTTGCTTCATGATGAATTACATCTAATCGTTTGACTTTATTTTAGTAATACGTGGATAAAGGTAATGAGATTATCTCAAATCTGCAGCAAATCAGTCTGCAACATTTATACTCCTAGAGCGAAGGGGGAGAGTGCCATTGGCAGCAAGCTCTAGAATAAAATAATCGGTGCCACACCCTTATGGATATGGCACCGATCTCTATAAGTTACGACTAGGGCGAGTTGGGTGGTTTAGTTGTTCACTGGCTGACCCATTACAAAGCGAATATCCTTAAACTCCTTGCTGGTAGAGAGGCGCATCGTCACGCGACCATCGTCCCAGTAGCTTGGGAATCCGCCGTGGATAGCACCAACGAAGACTACCTTCACGGGGTGGAAGCCAGCCTTGAGGGCACGGCTCTTATCCTTACGGCTAAATTTCTTAACCTCTCCAGCATTGTCGATGAGCTTCTCTCCGTCGATCCAGAATTCGTCATTGTTGGTTGAGAAGAAGTACACACCATCTTCTGGTACCTCGATGTAGCCCTCGGCTACCACAGCCTTACGTGCGAACTCGTCGAAGTTATTCACTAGACGGTCTGGGATAATCTGGGAGATCTTCTCAATAGTACCCTCGGTCCAGTTGGTGGCCGAAGCAAAGTCTGAGGCCTGCATGTAGTCGCCAACAGAAGTTTTGGTGCGAAGACCATCCTTAACGCCCGTAAGCTCAACGGCTGGGCTAAGTGCCTGCTTCTCGAAAGTAATAGCTCGGATTGGGCTTAGCTTACCGCTTGGGAGAGCAGAGGCTACCTTGATGACCTTATTCTCTGTTACAAGGATAGGAGCAGTGTACTCGGTAGAGCTAGCAGTAGGCTCGCTTCCGTCTAGCGTATAGACAATCTTAATAGGTCTTGTCGTGGTAAGCTCTAGCTTAGTGGAGTCTACGAATGCCACGAAGTTGCAAGAGCCATTAGGTTGCTCTGGCTGTGGAATGTGGTAGTTTACGCCATATTGGTCTAGACGTACATAAGCATTGTTAAGACGACGAGAGAAGTCTTCATAATTCTTACGATCGTTGGGCGACCAAACAGCCTCTGCTAGAGCTAGGGTGCGAGGATATGAGCGGTATTCACGGATTGCATTGTCGTATAGATACTCTGCCCATACGTTTACCTGTGCCCCTAGTATGTGGTGACGCTTGTCTGGAGCAATGGCCTCTGGGATTGGGTGATAGTTATAGACCTGTTGAAGTGGCGCATAGCAGCAGATTGCCACGGGCTCAATTTTAGGATCACCCTGATAGTGGTCGATGTATAGACCTCCACTGCCGGGGGTCATAATCACGTCGTGCCCCATATTGGCACTAGTGATGCCGCCCTCTTCTCCACGCCAACTCATTACGGTTGCCGAGGGAGCAAGGCCTCCTTCTAGGATTTCGTCCCAACCGATAAGACGCTTACCATGCTTCTCTAGCATCTTTTGAGCTCTGCGGATCACGTAGCTCTGTAGCTCGTGCTCGTCCTTGAGCCCCTCTTCCTTGATACGCTTCTGGCAGTTTGGACAAACCTTCCAGCGATCTTTGGGGCATTCGTCACCTCCGATGTGGAAGTATTCGCCGGGGAATAGTGGAGCTACTTCGTCGATGACGTCTGCAAGGAAATCGAATACGCTCTCCTTACCAGCACAGTACACATCAACCTCTACCCCCCAGATGTTGCGTACGGAGTAGTCATTACCCTTCTGTGTTTTGGGGTTACAAGCTAGCTCTGGGTAAGCTGTGATAGCGCCCATAGCATGGCCCGGTAGCTCGATCTCTGGAATAATTGTTACGAAGCGCTCCTGTGCATAGCTTACGATTTCTTTCACTTCCTCCTGAGTGTAGAAGCCTCCGTACTCGGTGCCATCGCCCTCGATACGCTTGCTACCTACCTCAGTTAGGCGAGGATACTTCTTGATCTCGATACGCCAGCCTTGGTCTTCTGTGAGATGCCAGTGCAGACGGTTGATTTTGAACATAGATAGCACATCGATATGGCGCTTCATTTCGTCCACCGTGAGGAAGTGACGGCACACATCTATGAGCATACCACGGTAACCAAACTCGGGTTCGTCCTTGATGTCTACGGCAGAGGCGTACCAATGTACGTTGTTTACCACCTTGGGGCTCTCAATCTCGGCAGGCAGTAGCTGCAAGAATGTTTGCATACCATAGAAGAGGCCATGGGCGGTCTGACCTACGATTTCTACGCCCTCGGCTGAGCTTTTGAGCGTATAGCCTTCGTCCTTGAGCCCAAGGCTGGGGTCAATGCGTAGGCTAATCGTACCAGAAGACTTGCTCCCTTGCTCAACGGCAAGGGTATAGCCTGTAGACTTCTTGATCTTGGCAGCGAAGAACTCGGCTATTGTCTTGGCCTCGTCGCCCTCGACCATAAACTTACTCTTCTCGGTTAGTTCGTAGTGCCCTGTGGCCTCTACGAGTTCTTTTGGAGTAGGAATGATGTTGATTCCCTTGTCGTACTCGGGCGTTGTCTTCTCTACCTGTGGGGTACAGCCCACGAGTAGACCAGTTACTGCCATAGCTACGCTAAGCAAAGTTTTTTTCATACGGATTTATATTGATTGATGTTTGATTTTAAGCACAAGGAGGAAGCTCCTTGCCCCGACCATTAAGCTAATCGAAGCAACGAGCCTCCTTCTTCTTGACTGCTTTGCTATTTGCGAATATGTCGAGGCTTACCAAGCGTAGATTGGATACTTAGTCATCATCTCATTGACCTCCTTACGGACGGCTGCGATCACAGCCTGATCTTCTGGAGCCGAGAGTACACGATCTATCTTATCTACAATGATCTCCATCATATCCTCCTTGACGCCACGTGTCGTGATCGCAGGAGTTCCGATGCGGATACCCGACGTTTGGAAAGCTGATCGGCTATCGAAAGGAACCATATTTTTATTCACAGTAATATCTGCCTCTACGAGAGCCTTCTCTGCCACCTTACCTGTTAGCTCTGGGAATTTGGCACGTAGGTCGATCAGCAAGCAATGGTTATCTGTCCCTCCAGAGATGAGCTTGTATCCACGCTTAACGAAGGCTTCTGCCATAGCCGCAGCATTCTTCTGCACCTGTGCTTGATACTGCTTAAACTCTGGTTTGAGTGCCTCCCCGAAGGCAACAGCCTTGGCAGCGATCACATGCTCTAGTGGGCCGCCCTGTACGCCGGGGAATACGGCAGAGTCGAGTAGGGCAGACATCTTTTTGATTTCGCCCTTGGGTGTGGTCTTGCCCCAAGGATTGTCGAAGTCTTTACCCATGAGGATAATCCCACCACGAGGGCCACGCAGGGTCTTGTGTGTCGTAGAGGTAACGATATGAGCATACTTGATTGGGTTATCGAGCAGGCCAGCAGCTATTAGCCCTGCTGGGTGAGCCATATCTACCAAGAAAATAGCTCCCACCTTGTCTGCAATCTCTCGCATACGCTTGTAGTCCCACTCACGGGTGTAGGCCGAGCCCCCACCGATGATGAGCTTAGGCTTATGCTCTAGGGCACGTGCTTCCATCTGATCGTAGTCTACACGTCCGTCCTCTTCGCCCACGTTGTACTCAACTGGCTTGTAGAGTATCCCTGAGCTATTGACCAGTGAGCCGTGCGAGAGGTGTCCGCCATGTGCTAGATTTAGTCCCATAAATGTGTCGCCGGGCTCTAGGCAAGCGAGCAAGACAGCCATATTGGCCTGCGCTCCAGAGTGAGGTTGCACGTTGGCCCATTCAGCTCCGAATAGTTCCTTGAGACGATCGATTGCAATCTGTTCGCTTTTGTCTACGACCTCGCAGCCTCCATAGTAGCGACGACCGGGATACCCCTCGGCATACTTATTGGTCATACAGCTACCCATAGCCTGCATCACGTCTTCGCTTACGAAATTCTCGGAGGCAATCAGCTCAATGCCCTTTAGTTGCCTTTGATACTCCTCTTGAATGAGGTTAGAGATGACAGAATCCTTCATTGTTGTTTCTGTTTATTGTTAGTATTGAGAACTATTTAATTAAAATGCGCACACATGTAGCGCAAAGATACTAAATACCTTTTGATGAATAGCTCCCTAGACCTTTATTTTTCTTTTGTTTTGCCTTATTTGTGGATATAAAATAAAAGCTGCACCACGAGCTCTCGAGGAGTTGTCGTGGTGCAGCCTTGATGGACTTACGAAGTTAGATTAGATCATTGGGAGCATCGTTAGGATCACTACCAGCAGAGCTAGGATCGCATACAGCTCTGGGAATACGGCTACCACCATAGTGCTACCGAATACGTTATTACCATTACCGATAGCCTGAATACCATTGGCACAAACCTGAGCCTGACGGATCGCAGAGAATAGACCTACCACACCGAGAGCTAGACCTACACCTAGGATTGCCCATGCGGCAAAGGGCGTTACGCCACCTGCGCCGATCATATTGTCAATCGCTAGCTTGGCAAGGAAGAAGCCTACGAATCCATACAGCCCCTGAGAGCTGGGGAGAGCCGTCAGACCGATGTATTGCCCTAGGGCATCGGGATTCTTCTTGAGAGATCCCACTACTGCGTTACCGCAAATCGTCACACCGATACAGCTACCGATGCCAGTTAGGCCGACCATGAGAGCCACGCCTAAGTACGCCAACATTTCATTCATACTGATAAAACTTTTTAGGTTGTTTATTTGATTTTGTTTTTAATTATTTCTTGAGAGGTTGATAGGCCTTACCGCCACCCTCGAACTCGCTATTCTTATAGAACTCCACAAAGGTAAGACGAAGCGGATGAACGAACGAACTAATCATCGCCAAGCTGATATTTAGCCCGTGGCCAACCAGAAGGATTAGGAGCATCATGGGCACACGTACCAGCCAAGGCAAACCCTCAGTCTGCTCTACGGCAAGCTGGTTGAATACGCCGCCAAGGATACCCCCTGTCAGACCGATGGCAAAAAGACGAATGTAGGAGAGGGTATCTCCCAGCAAGCCCGATGCCATATTGTAGGCCGTCCATAGTGCCGAACCGAAGTTGAGGAATGGGTTCTTGCCCGGCATATTGTAGAAGAATGCCACAAGGGCAGACACGCCGACGATACCATATATAATATAAGGTACGAAAGCAGGTAGCTCTAGCTCCAAACGAGGTAGTAGAATCATAGCACCCAACCCCAAAAGCATCGCAATCCAAGCGAAGGGAGCAAGCGAGTACTTGACGCCACGCTGCACCTTGATCTTATAAGCCGCCACCCCCTTGGCAAAGAAAATCTGAATAAGCCCCAGCACGACCGATAGCTTCATCAAATTGTCTTGATTGAGGAAGTAATCCTCCGCCTTGGCATACCCTAACGTCACACCGAAGAACGTCCCCATCAAGAGGCCTATGACACAGGCACCACCGCCTAGCCACTGCAAGAGGCGAGCCATATCTTTGCCGTCTTTGGTCTTGATGCGGTAGATCGTCGCAAGGACAAATACCAGTAGCCCGTACCCTCCGTCGCCGAAGCAAAGCCCAAAGAAGAGCAGGAAGAATGGAGCGAAGAGTGCTGTCTGGTCGATTTCGCTGTAATTCGGTAGCGAAAACATCGAAGTAATCGGCTCAAAAAGGCGAGCGAAGAAGTTATTCTTCAGAAGAATAGGGATCTTGTCCTCATCGACTATCTCTACCTGCTGGTAGTAGTAGCCCGTCTGGGCAAGAGCCTGCTCCATCGCTTCGGCACCCTCGGCTGGCACCCAGCCCTCAAGGAGCATCAGCTTGTCATCGGCTTGACCTACGGCTTGCAGGCGTGCTGCGCCGAGCATATAGTCGTCATCTATGAGTTTATCGTAGGCCTTGAGCTCGATGAGCCTATCTAGAGCTGTCGCACGCAGAGCCTCACTCTCGGCTTCTAGACGCTGCTCTAGCATAGCAAGGTCGTTGTGCAGATCTGTAAGGCTATGGGTTGGTGGCTTGATCGCCTCGGCATCGGGTGCGGGGGAAGTGCCAGCCTGCTCTAGACGTACGAAGTACTGGCTAGCCCCATTGCGAGCTATGGCGATGGCATCGTACTCTGCTTGATAATCCTCGGTGAAAGCGGTCGCAGGCATCGTGTAGAATGCCAGACGGTAGCCCGCCTCGCCTAGACGCTCTATCTGTGCAGGGTCGAAGTCGCCCCAAATCTCCTGCTCGGCGATCTCCTGACGCTTGAGCTGTATGCTCGAGAGCGTTTTGCTGCGCTGTGCTAGATCATGCTCGAGCTGTTGTACAGCGGCCTCACCTGCCTCTTCGCTTATAGTAGGCAGAGGCTTAGGCTCTGGCATATCCTCTGGCAGATAGTCCGCTAGAGTACGCCGCAGAGCCACCAAGTTGGCTCGCCGATCGAGCATCGCTTTGAGGTGATCGACCTCCTTGGGGTTGTTGCGCTCGGTGATATGCACCACGCCCAAGTCCCGTAATGCCAGAAGGAACTCCTCGTACTCTCTATGGTAGATGACGAAGGAGTATTTGCTCATGCGTTGTATCATACGGCTTCCTCCTCTTCTTTTTGCGCACGCTTCTCCAGATTGGCACGCATGATCTTCTGCGAACTTTTCGACAGACTCTCTTCGTCCTCTAGGAAGCGTTTGATTTTACGTATAGCGTCCTGATAGCCGGGTATCTGAACCTTCTCGAATAGATTAACCTTCTGAGTGGTTTTCTTACGGGCGTGTTCGAGGAACTCCATCTTCAGGCGAAGGAACTCGGCTTGTATGCCCGTAGTGGCCAAGGTTTTGAGCAGGTCAATGCCTTGGGCGTACCACGAGGGTGCATTAAAAATGCTGAAGGGCTTGATCTCGTAGTGGATGTCGTCTAGTACGGGTAGTACCACACCTGCGACTTTGCGCACGGATAGGTCTACACGATCCACACGAATAAGCTCGGGATTGAACTCGTCCCATAAACTCATCATGCTCTGATAGCCCCGAATATCTTCTTCGAGCTTTAGTTCCAATGCCTCGACCTCCCGCTTGGTTTGCTTCACCTGCTGGCGCAGTGCGCTCTCCTTACTCTTGATCGTAGGCAGGGTGCGCACGCGCATCTTCAGGTTTTTCTCCTGTTGTTGGAGCGAAGTCTTGTTATACTGAAACTTAATAGCCATTTTATCTGTGTTCTTGCGAACTTATTTGTTGTTTCTTGCGAGCGTCAGTGTACAACATGCGTGGAGCAGGCAGGAACAGTATAATGAAGAATAGCATGCCCTGCGGAAGCCTACTCAGTACGCCATCAACCACTCCGATAAACTCAAGGAAGCTAATCACTACCGTTGGCACATAGATAGCTAATGAGATATAGGTAACTACTCGCCATAATTGACTGGCGAAGAAGCGCACTAAAGCACCTCCCAATTTATTTTCTGCCATAACCTAATGCTTACTTTAGTTGTCCTTTTTACTGATACGGATATAGCTCCTGACAATACGGTAGCAGACAACGACGATGAATACTCGCATTGTGAATGAAGGGGAATGGTTCCCTTCTCAAGCACATGGAATGTCTGCAGAAGAGATAGTCCTGCTACAATAACAAGTACTACTCCAGCGATGTAGGCAGTCACCCTGCCACTTGAAGTCGCCAGAAAATACTCAATGCGGTTTCTAATACTTTGCAGTTTCATAGTGCTAATACAACTATCGTATTTGCTGACTAATCGCCTCTAGTGGCTACAGCCCAGCCTCTGGTAGGGGGGACGCACCGGGGTTGCCACCTTCGGGCGCAGTGCCACCAGTATTTGGCGCACCGGGCTTGATGCCTTTCTTCTTGGCAGTAGCTGCGTTGCGAGCTGCCTCCTCCTCCGCGCTGATGCGCTCAAACTTCACGTCCGTAAGTGCCTTGAAGGCGGGCTTGGGGCGGAAGGAAATTTTGGGATCACGGATGCTAGCCTTGGCGGAGAAGTCCTCGCCAACGGGAACGCCCGACGAGCCGAATGTAGGGCTAAACGTGCCTAGCTCACCGCAGTCCACGCTCTCGCCGTCCTGCATGTGTCGGCGCAGCACTGTAACCATGCGGTCCAGCACCGCCTTGACGTCTGCGCTGCCCACGGTGCTTCCGTCTGCAATCTCCTCGCAGAAACGCTTGAACGTGATTTTCTTCGACGTGATCGACTGGGCAAATTGCATTTTCTTGCCCTTATCCTTGCCTAGTAGTACTTCTCTAGTAAGTACTCTGTATTTGATAGCCATATTCAGTAACTGATTATTTTATTATACCTGCTTCTTATTTCGCTAGCCTAATACCTCCTCTTTGCGTCCTATATAGCGTGCATTTGCACCCTATGGTGGTTGCATCTGCACCCTATATACCGTGCTTTGGCACTCTATAATGGGTGCAAGCGGAAGGTGTTAGGTTATTTGTTTAGGCCTCTTGCTTAGTCCAATAAGTATCTATGAGTTGCTGCTTGATATTAACCTCCGAGGGCTTGAAGTACTTGCCAAAGAGTCGCCAAGCAGTATTAAGCATCTCTTCGGTGTCTACATTTACGTCGATAGCTAGTAGCTCACGAGAGTAGTCGTCGGCGAAGCTAAGCGCACGTTCGTCGTAGTCGGTCAGGTCGAAGCCGTTCTCCATCTTCGTCTGTGCGCCTGCGGCATCAGAGAATAGGCGTACGGCAGCATTCATCACCTGTGGGTGGTCTTCTCGGGTCTTCTTGCCGATAACGAGCTGCTTGAGGCGAGAGAGCGAACGGAATGGGTCTACGATCACCTTGCCTACGTTGGTGTCCCTACGCAGATAGAGCTGTCCCTCGGTGATATACCCCGTGTTGTCGGGTACAGCGTGCGTGATGTCGCCACCGGAGAGGGTCGTTACGGCAATGATCGTGATCGAACCACCGTCGGGGAACTGTACTGCCTTCTCGTAAATCTTGGCAAGGTCGGAGTAGAGCGAGCCGGGCATAGCGTCCTTGGAGGGAATCTGGTCCATACGATTGGATACGATAGCCAAGGCGTCGGCATAGTTGGTCATATCGGTGAGCAGAACTAGTACCTTCTCCTTTTTCTCTACCGAGAAGTATTCGGCAGCAGCCAGCGCCATATCGGGAATAAGTAGACGCTCTACCGATGGGTCTTCGGTGGTATTGATGAAGCTGATGATGCGGTCAAGCGCACCTGCGTTGCTGAATGTATTCTTGAAGAACAGGAAGTCATCGTTGGTCATACCCATGCCCCCAAGGATAATCTTGTCGCTCTTGGCTCTGAGGGCCACCATAGCCATTACCTCGTTGAAAGGTTGGTCTGGGTCTGCGAAGAATGGGATCTTCTGCCCCGTCACTAGGGTATTGTTTAGGTCGATACCTGCTATACCTGTGGCGATAAGCTCGGAGGGTTGCTCACGGCGCACGGGGTTTACCGATGGGCCACCAATCTCGATTTCTTTGCCCGATACTTCGGGGCCGCCGTCAATAGGCTCTCCGTAGGCATTGAAGAAGCGCCCTACGAGCTGATCGCCTACCTTGAGCGAGGGAGCCTTGCCTAGGAATACGACCTCGGCATTGGTTGCGATACCCTCCGTACCACCAAAGACTTGTAGGGTTACTTCATCACCCATGATGCGTACTACCTGAGCCAGACGGCCGTCTATGGTTGCAAGCTCCTCGTTGCCCACACCGCTAGCGTGGAGCATACAAGTGGCCTTGGTGATATTACTAATTTTAGTGTATATCTTCTGAAAAGCTGTTGCTGTCATATCCTTATTCTATTTAGCACGTTGGTTCACGATTTCGAGCATCTGTTGCTCTGCTTTGTAGAAGTCATCACTCTGATACTCGGCATAGTTCATCTGCTTGAAGGTATTGATCATCTCCTTGAAGTAGCCAGCTACCTCTGCGAAGGACTCAAATTCAAACTCTGTATTACATACCTTGATCACGTGAGCCACCATATACTCTTGGCGCTCTATTGGGCAATTGCAGTCGATACTATCGAAAGCGTCTTGCTGTAGGATCACAAAGTCGATGAGCTCCGCCTTCCAGAACGTAATGTGGTACTCCAAGGGTACACCGTCGTCCCCTAGAATGTTGATCTGCTCGGCGATTTCTTTACCCTGCTGTAGGCGTTGCTTCATCTCACCTACTTTCTCTACCCAGCCAGCACCTACACGCTCGGCTACGTACTCCTTAAACTCGGGGTACTCTAGGTATTTGGAATAACTATCAATGGGGTTCACCGCAGGGTAACGCTTGCGGTCGGCACGCTCCTGCTCTAGGGCGTAGAAGCAACGTGCTACTTTCTTGGTATTCTCGGTTACGGGCTCTTTGAGGTTACCCCCTGCTGGCGACACAGTACCGATGAAAGTTACTGAGCCAGTCTTGCCATTGTTTAGGTACACGAAACCAGCACGAGCATAGAAGTTAGCCACAATGGCCGATAGGTCCATCGGGAAGGCATCAGGCCCCGGCAGCTCTTCTAGACGGTTACTCATCTCACGCAGAGCCTGCGCCCAGCGGCTAGTAGAGTCTGCCATCAGGAGCACCTTGAGCCCCATCGAGCGGTAGTACTCGGCGATCGTCATAGCGGTATAAACGGAGGCTTCACGAGCGGCTACGGGCATGTTGGAGGTATTGGCGATGATGATCGTACGCTCCATCAGGTGGCGACCTGTATGTGGGTCGAGTAGCTCTGGGAACTCCTTGAAGATCTCTACCACCTCATTGGCACGCTCCCCACAGGCTGCGATAATCACGATATCCGCCTCGGCCTGCTTACTGATAGCGTGCTGGAGTACCGTCTTACCTGTACCGAAGGGACCGGGTATGAAGCCGGTGCCTCCCTCTACGATTGGGTTAAGAGTATCGATCACACGTACGCCAGTCTCTAGGAGCTTGAAGGGGCGTGGCTTCTCACGGTAGCACTGTATAGCCTTCTTCACGGGCCACTTCTGCTCCATGGTTACATCAATATCCTTGCCGTCCTCGTCCGTCAGGGTGGCGATCACTTCCTTGACGGTGTAGTCGCCTTCGCCCTTGAGTGCCTTGATCGTGTAGTTACCTTCGAGTACGAATGGTACCATGATCTTGTGCGGCTGATAGTTCTCATCAACCTCACCGAGCCAGCTACCCGCTTGTACTCGGTCGCCTACGCTAGCAATGGGTTTGAACGCCCACTTCTTGCCTTCGTCTAGCGGATAAGTGTATGAGCCTCGCTGCAGGAAGACACCATCCATCTTGTCGAGGTCGTTCTGCAAGCCGTCATAGTTCTTGGCGAGCATACCGGGCCCGAGGGTTACCTCGAGCATGTGCCCCTCAAAAGTAACGGGGTCGCCGATACGCATGCCACGAGTACTCTCGAAGACCTGTGCGTAGGCGTTCTTCCCGATCACCTTAATCACCTCACTCATCAGAGGTGTACCTGCGACGGTGATGTAGCAAATTTCGTTTTGTGCCACGGGGCCATCTACCTCGATGGTGACGAGGTTGGAGACAATCCCCTTAACAATACCTTTTGTTGCCATATATATAATGTTATTTATTTCCTGTGAAAAAACCTTTTGAGCCTAGATCGAAACCTATCTGCGCCCCTTGGTACTTGTGAGCAAACAGACAACGCACTGTTGGAGGTAGCTCCGTACGGCGATCGACCGACTTCGTAGTCCTATATTGCGATGGGGCGGGAATTAGGGAGCTAGAAAACGATTAGGTCATAGCTCATAACCGATCGAGCTCTCTAGGTACTTGCTGCTTACTTCTTGGTGCTACGGCGAAACTCGTCGAGCGAGGCATTACTCTCGGCCTTGAGTCCCATGACGATACTACGGAAGCGAGTTTCGCCCTGCTTCTCGTCTAGCTTGAGCCAGCGCTCGATGATCCCGAGGCGTATGTAGTAGCTGAGCACGTTCTCTATGTCGAAAACCTTGACGAACGTTTCGTCATCGAGCCAGCGCCACTTGAGCATGTCAATCATGCGCTCGCGGCGAGTAATATCTTCCTCCTCGGCAGCCTGAATGATTTGTGGCATATAGGGCACTTCCTCCCCAAGCTCAAAGTCTTTGGCTCGAGAAGTGCGTAGCTGCTCCTCGATATGGCTGTTGCCCACAACAAATTGGTCTACTGGCCAGCCAAGACGGCGGCACGTGTAGACAGCCATGACGTTGCGAATTGTTTGATTGAGCCTAAACCAGTCGGCTAGGTACTGGTTGCTCGACTTGCTCGCCTCAGCATAGTAGAGCTGAGCAAGCCGATCCTCGGCAGAGAGAGGGCTTTTCTTTAGATTTTCGGCTTCGTCCTCGTCTTGAGGCTCGTAGTAGAGTTCGTGCACAAACTGGCGCATATAGTTAGGTACCTGCTTACTTCTGCCAGCTTTTCCGCCTGCGGCTGCAGTACGGGCGATATGACGTAGTTCCTCGAGGGGTAGCAACGTATCTATCTGCTCGGTGTCCTCGTCCTGCTTCTGCTCGACGAGCAGTAGCTCCTCTTGGTGCAAGCGTAGTAGCTCCCTATTGGCGTCCTCTAGGTGAAGCCACTCTAGTAGCTCCTTATCCTTGGAGCTTAGGACGTCTTGTAGCTCTAGATAGAACTCCTCTTGCTCGTAGGGTAGCTTCTGGCCGTCTGCTGATAGCACAGGCAGTCCTGCTACCAAAGCGTAGTATTTACCCATTAGCGATGCTATTTATGGTGGTTATATATCGACTTAAAATAGCATCTCGGCTAACTGAGGACGCAGGAAGTTTTTGAATAGTTCGACGAACTCGGCCTCACCAATCTGGATCTTGAAGGCACCATCGGCAGGCTTTAGCACGAAGTCTGTGGGTTTGCCAGCAACGCTCTTGATTTCTAATCCCTGCTCTAGGATACCCTTGGCAGTGGAGGCGAAATAAGCCTTTAGCTCGGCGGCTTGTGCTGTTTCGATCACTACTCCCTTGTTTAGGTCGAAGCCTTTGACTAGTTCAAGAATTACCTTTTGCATGAAAGCTGGGTCTGCCATGGCTGCACGAACGCTTGATGAGGCGATCTCACCGTTCAGTTTGTCTAGCAGAGTGGACTTTACGGACTCTACCATTTGGCCTGCATAGAGTTTGAGTTCGCCTTCTGTATTTTGGCGGAGCTCTTGTGTGCGTTTCTCCGTATTGCGTAGGATTTCTTCAGCCTGCTGGCGTGCCTGAGCCTCTATCTCTTGAGCCTTTTGCTTAGCCTCTGCGAGTATTTTAGCGGCTTCTTCGTTGCCTTTCTGTACACCCTCGTTATAGATCTTAGCGGTCAGTTCTTGAATTTTTGAGTCCATAATATGCTATTTAGTTAATGTCTATCTATGCTATACGCCCCATCTGAAAAAATGAGCATAGCAAAGGTAAGTAATTTCCTTATAAACTCCATAGAGGTACAATAAGTTGGAGCAGCAAAAGGTTAAATAAAAATCGGACGTCCTACCTTTGTGTGGGGACGTCCGATTCTGTTTACTCTTCAATGAGGAGTAGGGAAGTGGCGAGGCGCCTATTTTCTGCTAGCTAGCTCCTTATCTAGGAAGATAATAGCATGCCCCTCTGCCATACGTACACGATCGACAAGACCAGATGCTGTAGCTTCTTCTTCTACCTGCTCACGAATGTACTTCCAGAAGAAATCTTGCGAAGCCATATCTTTTTCGGCGCTTGCGATACGCACCATTTCTTCAATCTTTTCCGATACGAGGCATTCGTGCTCGTATGCTTTCTCCACGATAGAGAGATAGCTGCCGAAGTTGTTCTCTACCTCTGGGATCGCTTCGATCTTTACTTCACCACCACGTAGGACGATGTAGTTCATCATATCATAAGCATGAGTAAGCTCTTCTTCAGATTGCTTCTTATACCAGTGTGCAAAGCCGTCTAGGCCGTTCTTGGCGAAATGCATCGCCATAGATAGGTACAGGTTAGCCGACCACATCTCAAGTTTGATCTGTGCATTGATAGCGTCCTGCATTGCTTGTGTAAACTTCATAATTCTATAATTTGTGTAAATAGTTAAACCGTTTCAGTTAATCAACCTCCGACCTAGGCCTTTAGTTCAGAACTCAAGGCGTGTCACTGAGCCGAAGTCAGGTATCGTAGCGAAGGCTTCGTTTAGATCGCACAGACCAGCCATAGTCTTGGCACAGTTAATCACACCTCCGTGGCAGAAAACTAAGATTTGGTCTAGTCCCTCCGCCTGCTTCTCTAGGATAAAGTCGCATACTCGCTCGTATTGCATCAGCTGGGACTCTCCGCCGGGAGCAGGTTTAGTGATGTACTCTAGGAAAAACTCCTCGGTAGACTGCCCCACGATGATGTCAGCCCATGGGCGAAGCTCCCACTCTCCGAAGTTCATCTCCTTGAGTCTATCATCTCGCTCGGCATCGGGGTGTCCGCAAAAATCGGCGAGTTTACTTGCACGAGAGAGCGGGCTGGTGAAAACTTCATCGAAAGATAAACCATGAAGTTTGGACTTGGTTACGGCAGCTTCCTGCTCGAATGTATCACGTAGGGCTATGTCTGTGAAGCCATAGCATATCTCGTTGCCATCTAGGACAACGGATGTATGGCGTACTATATATACAATCATTTATTGGGGGTTACTATTTCTATAAATCATATTTGTAAACTTCCTTTTCTCTAGTCGAAAAGGAGGTATTCATTAGTCGTCGTGGTGATGTCTATGACGACCAAATTTGCTTGGACGTGCCTGTTCTTTGTAGGGGTTCTTGTGGCGAACTTGGTATAGTCCTAGATCCTCGTCCTCCTCCATGCGCTCACGACGTAGGCGAGCTAGGCGTTTATTCTCGGGATTATTCTTGCTAGTCTTGCGTAAAGCTGCACTTTTGGGCGACGCCTTGATGCGCTGGCTCTCGGCACGCTCGGCCGCTTTGTCTTTGGTGCGTGGGCGTCCCTGCTGCTCTCGTTCTCTGGCTTGTAGCTTCTCTAATGATGCATGCTCTCGAATGAGGTCTTTGACGGGTAGATCGACTTCATCGAAGAGAACAACATCTGTCGGCTCTACCATATCTCCCAGTCTAGCTCGCTTGCCGTTAATCCTTACACGGCCTGCTTTGATGAATTCCTCTACATCGCGACGAGAGCCAAGCCCTGCATCACTGATCAGTTTGTTAATGCGCAGTCTCATTTACCTTCTGCTATTTTATTGTTTGATGTTGTCTTTTATTTGTTTCCTCTTGTGCGGCTGCGGCCACTCGATCTGCAATATACTCTGGTGTTATTGCTCTCCGACATGGCATATCGCCGTGCAAACAACGCTTCACCTTGCCGAAGATAGAGCACGGACGGCAGTCTAGTTCACTAGTCTGTAAGCAATCCTCAAACTTCTGCCCCATGGCCATAAACCCTACGTAGGGGTGTGTACCACACCAAACGGAAACCACTCGAGTACCTACCATAGCTGCTAGATGTGCATTGGCGCTATCCATGGAGAGCATAGCTCCTAAGCGACTCATGATGGCTAGCTCGTCGGCTAGCTCTAGCTGACCAGCTAAAGATTTGACCCTAGGGTATCGCTCTGCCCATTGGCAGAGGGTATCGGCCTCTTTGCCTCTACCTCCAAATAGGAATACATAGTATTGTCCGCTATCGTTTAGCTTAGCGACGACCTGCTCCATAAGGCCTAGGTCGTAGGTCTTGCTGTCGGTAGAGGCGAACGGTGCCACTCCAATAGGGATTAGTCCTTGGGGTTTAGTTAGCTCTGGATAGCGAGCTAGTGCACTCCAGTAACGCGGACTCTCTATTTTGATCGACTCTATCAACCCTAGTGGAGGATGTAGGCCAGCACGTACTAGGGTGTCTATGTATAGCTCCTGCATATTGGGCAGGGGCGTTAGCTCTTTGGTAGGAGGTGGAGCTAATAGCTTCCCTCGCATAGCTCTTGGTTTGCGCAGGTGCCAGACACGAGTTTTGCCGAAACCGACGATACCACGTAGGATTTTAGTTCTCAGGACATCATGTAAGTCAATGAAACCATCGAACCCCTCACCTCTAAGCCTAATAGCATAGCGGAGTAGCCCCGGCAACCTGCGCTCCTCACGCTTGATATCTATGGCCATAGCCTCCAAGTTCCGAGGAGGCTCGACGATAATCGTTGTTAAGAAAGGTTGAGTAAGCACCGTGAACTGGTGCTCTGGGTTGGATCTTGCTATAGCATATATAGTAGGGATAGCCATCGCCACATCTCCTATGGCTGATAGACGAGCGATCAAGAACTTCGCCACGATTGGGGAGTGTCTGTGTTTACTTGAGCAATTAGATACTTTGCCCCTTGAGCATCGGGTTTAGTTGGGGGTCATTGTACATCTTCATCTGCTTGTAGACCTTCATGTACTTACGCCCCGCCCCAATATCTTCGAGCAATTCGTCGATAGCAGTACATAGGTCTAACTCCTGCTCACGTAGCACGGATAGCTTTTGAGCGCATTTCTGCTTGATCTCCTCCGTTGCTGCATTAGCCTCAGCTTGACCCATGTAGTATATCTTGAGTTTGAGTATGGATAGACGATCTATGGCCCATGCAGGGCTCTCCGTATTGATCTTAGCTCCGCTTTGAGGCTTGACGTCTTGGTACATCTCGAGGAAGAAGCTGTCAATCAGCTCAACCAAGTCAGTCCGATCTTGATTGCTCCTGTCGATGCGGCGCTTGATGCGTAGTGCTTCTTCAGGGTAAATCTCGGGGTCACGGATAATATCTTCGAGTGCCCATTGGGCATGATCAATCCAATTCTTACGGAAGAGATCGTGCTCGATCGTACGTACAGGGTAGGGGTTGGGAGCCACTATGTCGATACCCCCTTCACGTAAATACACCTCAATGGCTTCGGCAAATATTTGCTTAGCCAACGAACTAAAAGTAGTCATAAGCCTATTAAATAAATAATCTTCTGATTGCTTGGCTCAAAGATAGGTAAAAAAGGATTATTCCCATCACTTCGTTTCCCTTACCACGTAGGCTTCTGTACTTGCCTCGAGGTTAGCCCAAACGCAATGGTCACTCGGTGGCAGAGGCTACACAAACGCCTCTCTGCTGCGTCCTGTAGCCTCTAGAGTATTGTGGAGAGCTCGATATGCTCTTATCTCCCTTTTACTTCGGTGATTGGGAGCTACTATTTCTACTCCATAACAGATTAGATGCGGGTGATGCGAGCTCCGAGAGCATTTAGGCGAGCGGCGATATCTTGGTAGCCTCGGTCTATCTGCTCAATGTTGTGTATCGTGCTCGTGCCCTCTGCACTCATCGCAGCGATCAGCAGAGCAATCCCTGCACGAATATCAGGCGAAGACATTGTGGCTGCCCTTAACTTGTGCTTCTGACCAAGACCAATAACCGTGGCTCTATGAGGATCGCACAGCATAATCTGAGCCCCCATATCAATGAGTTTATCTACGAAGAAAAGTCGACTCTCAAACATCTTCTGATGAATGAGGACACAGCCCCTAGCCTGTGTCGCTGTCACGAGGAAGACGCTAAGTAGATCCGGTGTAAGGCCCGGCCATGGTGCGTCGGCAATAGTGAGGATCGAGCCGTCCATAAAGGTATCAATCTCATACCCCTTGTCATGCCTAGGAATATACAAGTCATCACCACGCTCCTCTACTGTAATACCCAAACGGCGAAAAGCCGAGGGGATAATCCCCAAGTCGGGGATACTTACATCTTTGATGAGGAGCTCGCTCTTGGTCATAGCAGCCATACCGATGAAGCTACCAATCTCAATCATATCTGGGAGCATACTATGCTCTGCACCGCCTAGATACTTGACGCCTTCAATCGTCAGACGGTTGGAACCTATGCCCTCGATCTTTGCCCCCATACGTACGAGCAGCTTGCTTAGCTGTTGCAGATAAGGCTCGCAGGCTGCGTTGTAGATCGTGGTCGTACCCTCTGCCATCACGGCTGCCATCAATATGTTGGCTGTCCCCGTGACGGAGGCTTCGTCTAGAAGCATGTATTTCCCCTTGAGCGCCTTACCCTCTAGTATATAGCTCTGCTTCTGTGCATCGTACTGACAGCTAGCACCAAGCTCCATGAAGCCGATGAGGTGCGTATCAAGTCTACGGCGACCGATTTTGTCGCCGCCGGGCTTAGGGAAAATAGCATAGCCGAAACGCCCGAGTAGAGCTCCAACCGTCATAATAGATCCTCTGAGTGCACGGCTCCTCTGTAGGAACTGTTCGCTCTGCAAGTAGTCTAGATTGACTTCGTCGGCTTGGAAGCTATAGCTCCCCTCTTCTTCTAGCTTGGCTACCTTCACCCCCATCTGACGCAGTAGCTCGATCAGATTATTTACATCTAGGATGTTGGGAATGTTGTGTATCGTTACTACCTCGGGAGTTAAAAGTACCGAAGAGATGATTTGCAGAGCTTCGTTTTTGGCTCCCTGTGGTCGGATCTCTCCGCTGAGGCTGTAGCCTCCCTCGATCACGTATGATGCCATTGATACAGGTGTTGTTTGGTGTAAAACTTATCGACGCTGTTTAAGTTGCTTCTTGCTAACCTTCTGCTTGCCGCCTCGGTCGATACTATTGGGATTGATGACGAGCTTGCAGTTCTCAGGAGTGAGCATGATCTCCCCCTCGGATAGCTCAAAGAGATCTTTGAAGATCTGTAGATCATCTACGGTGTCGCTATTCCACGTCATATAAGAACGCTTCATCTGAGTGGCGATGAAGTACTCAAGCATCGCACGTTCACGACCGACCTCCATCTTGCATACCTTCTTGATCATACCCTCAATAATATGACCATAGTAACGAAATTTGATGCGGTTGTTGATGTAGGGTAGAGGCTTGGGCTTCTCGAGCATTCTATCCTCGGTGATTGTTCCCTCGGGGTAGTCAATGTCGAGCTTGAAGCCAGAGATGATGGCTAAGTGATCCCAGTAGACCGTATCGGAGTCTGGGGTTTCTCGTCGCTCGGGCGATAGACCACTCATCGTACGTACGATCTTGCGTGCACATAGGTTACGCTTGTCTCTATCCTCGATGCTCATGCAGTACTGCACCAGCTTCTGGATATGACGCCCGTACTCGGGCATAGCGATAGGGGTTAGCTTATTGTTGTATTCCATTGATTGTCTTGTTTTTTAGAGGCGCTCCTTGATTGCTTTGGTAGCTTCCTCAAAGCCCGGTTTCTCGAGTAGGGCAAACATATTCTTCTTATATGCCTCTACCCCCGGCTGATTAAAAGGATTAACCCCAATCATATAACCACTAATACCCACAGCTTTCTCGAAGAAGTAGAAGAGCTGACCTATGTAGTACTCATCGAGCTTGGGTAGTGTGATGCGGATATTGGGGACACCTCCGTCGATATGCGCCATACGTGTGCCCAGCTCAGCCATCTTATTAACCTCATCTATACGCTTACCTGCTAGATAGTTGAGACCGTCTAGGTCTTCTTTGTCAGGCTGAATACGTAGCTCTCTGTCTGAGTTGAGCACCGAGATAACAGTTTCGAAGATCGAACGCTCTCCCTCTTGGATCCACTGCCCCATAGAGTGTAGGTCGGCGGTGAGGTCTACAGAGGCGTTGAAGATACCCTTGCCGTCTTTTCCCTCACTCTCTCCATAGAGCTGTTTCCACCACTCTCCTATATAGTGCATTTTGGGGTGGTAGTTGGCCAAGATCTCGATCTTCTTACCCTTCACATACAGAGCCGTACGGGCGGCGGCATATAGAGCGGAGATATTACATTCAGTGGGCACACCGCTATCTACCATTGCTTTCATAGCTCTGGCGCCCTCCACGAGAGCTCTAATGTTGATGCCAGCGGCAGCTAGAGGGAGTAGGCCTACGGGAGTAAGTACAGAGAAGCGGCCACCGATATCGTCGGGGATAACGAATGTCTTGTAGCCCTCCTTGTCTGCCAAAGTGCGCAGAGCCCCCTTGGCCTTGTCTGTAACGGCTAGGATACGCTCTCTGGCTCCTTGGCGACCAACTTGTTCTTCCAGTAGAGCTTTGAGGACACGGAATGCGATGGCTGGCTCCGTCGTCGTACCGCTCTTGGAGATATTAATGATGCCGAAGCGCTTGCCTCGAAGGAAGTCGCATAGCTCCCAGAGGTAGTCCTCGCCGATATTGTGCCCAGCGAATAGGAGCTGAGGGTGCTTGTGATGGCTCTTGTAGGCCTCGAAGCTACTAGTCATAGCCTCTAGGACGGCTCGTGTGCCGAGGTAGCTACCACCTATGCCCACACTCACTATGTAGTCGCATTGGTCGGCTAGAGCCTTAGCAGCAACCTCTATCTCCTCCAAGTCGGCCTCTGTGATTTGGATTGGCAGTTCTATCCAGCCTAGGAAGTCACTCCCAGCCCCAGTCCCTTGGTGTAGCGCTTCTACATATCCCTGACATTTGTCATGCCATACTTTTAGCTCGGCATCGCTCACAAAACTGCTGATGCCCGATAGATCCAAACGGATCGTCTTAGTATCGTGATTCATTACTCTTAAGTTCGTTGTTTTACTTAAATCGTTTGCTTAGGCTCTCTATTGCGTCCTCAATCCTCTTACCTTGGTAGAGTATCTCGTAGACAGTGCGAGCAATGGGCATATTAACTTGATAGCTCTGATTGACCTCGTACACACACTTAGCCCCATAGTACCCCTCAGCCACCATACTCATCTCCATTTGTGCTGCCTTGACGCTGTATCCCTTGCCAAGCATATTCCCGAAGGTGCGATTGCGACTATGGTTGGAGTAGGCCGTGACGAGCAGGTCGCCTAGATAGACGCTCTCGGTCACATCTCTACGCAAGAGGTGTACCGAATTGACGAAGTTGCTCATCTCTGCGATGGCGTTCGATATAAGGACAGATTGGAAGTTGTCCCCATAGTTCATACCGTTACAAATCCCTGCTGCTATGGCATAGATATTCTTCAATACCGAGGCGTACTCTATACCGATCACATCTCGGCTCACAACGCAATTGACGAAGTCATTGGTCAGTACTTGGCTCATAGCCTTAGCTTTCTCTATGTCGAAGCAGCCTGCGGTAAGGTAGGAGCGTCTGTCACGAGCCACTTCCTCGGCATGGCAAGGACCAGAGATTACCCCGACCTGAGCTTGTGGTACATCTTTGACGGTCTGTAGATAGTCCGAGATGAGCATATTCTCATCGGGTACCATACCCTTGATGGCGTTGAAGACGAGCTTGGTGCGTAGCAGTGTACTACGAATACGCTTGAGGTAGCCCTTGACGTACGGCGATGGGACTGCCAAGATGACCGTGTCGCATGAACGAACAAAATCATTGACGTCCCCCTCGGTGAAGAAATCTATTCGATCAATGGGGAAAGGAACGGAGGTTAAGTAGCTCGGATTGTGCCCCAGTCGCTTAAACTCCTTGACATGGTTGGAGGTACGCAGACACCACGATATGCGTGGCTGTGTGCGCATAACGATTTTGGCCAGAGCCGTGGCCCAGCTACCTCCACCGATGATGCCGATCTTACCTATTGGATTCATAGCTGTTATATATCCCTATAATAGGTTACGATTGCGCTGAGGTTGCCCTCGTGTCTTTATTGTAACCAAGAGTTTACATCCTCCAGCTTAATGGTTGGGAGCTCCTCTAGCTTATACTTCTTCTTAATATCCATGAGACTCTGATGCATACGACCGGGCTTCTCTTCGGCGCGCATAGCCTCTACTGTCAGATAACCTGCCTTGTACAGTACGGGTACCCATTCGGGTGGGACACCGTATTCGGCGAAGGCCTCTGCCTTGTCTTTCTGAATAACCTTCTCGGGGCGCATCTGAGGGAAAAACAATACCTCTTGGATGCTCTCTTGCCCTGTGAGGAACATCACTAGGCGGTCCATACCGATCCCCATACCACTAGTTGGAGGCATACCATACTCTAGAGCACGCAGGAAGTCGTGGTCGATGTACATCGCCTCGTCATCTCCCTTCTCCGAGAGGCGAAGCTGCTCCTCAAACCGCTCTCTTTGGTCGATTGGGTCGTTGAGCTCGCTGTAGGCGTTAGCTATCTCCTTGCCATTGACCATCAGCTCAAAGCGCTCGGTTAGACGAGGGTTGCTGCGATGCTCCTTGGTTAGAGGGGACATCTCCTTGGGGTAGTCTGTGATGAAGGTTGGCTGAATATAGTTGCCCTCACACTTCTCACCAAATATCTCGTCAATGATCTTACCCACACCCATCGTTTCGTCTACTTCCACGCCGATTTGCTTACAGGCTTGGCGTAGCTCATCTTCGTTCATCTGGCTGATGTCGATGCCCGTATGCTCTTTAATCGCATCGAACATACTGATGCGCTTGTAAGGCGCCTTGAAGTCAATCTCTCTATCGCCTACCTTGACCTTCGTTGTCCCGAGTACCTGCATACAGATGTACTCGAGTAGCTCCTCGGTGAAGCTCATCATCCAGTTGTAGTCCTTGTATGCTACGTAGATCTCCATGGCCGTAAACTCGGGGTTGTGGGTGCGGTCCATACCCTCGTTGCGGAAGTTGCGGCTAAACTCATACACACCATCAAAGCCACCCACGATCAGCCTTTTGAGGTATAGCTCATTGGCAATACGTAGGTATAGGGGCATATTGAGCGTATTGTGGTGGGTGATGAAAGGACGTGCCGCAGCACCACCGGGTATGGGCTGTAGCACTGGTGTGTCTACCTCTAGGTAGCCCCTCTCATTGAAGAAGGTGCGCATTGCATTGAAGATCTTGGTGCGCTTGACGAATATATCTCTGATGTGCTCATTGACCGCCAAGTCCACATAGCGCATACGGTAGCGCTGCTCTGGATCGGTGAAAGCATCGAACGTCTGTCCGTCCTTGACCTTGACGATGGGCAGAGGACGCAGACTCTTGGCCAAAAAAGTAATCTTGGAGGCATGGATCGAGATTTCGCCCATTTGGGTGCGGAAGACATGCCCCTCTACACCGATGAAGTCGCCGAAGTCAAGTAGTTTTTTGATGAGTGCATTATACACTGTCTTGTCTTCGTCTGGGCAAAGCTCGTCACGACTGATGTAGATCTGTATGCGTCCTGTCGTGTCTTGTAGCTCCAAGAACGAAGCTTTACCCATGATACGCTTGCCCATAACACGGCCAGCCATCCGAACATCTCGCCTAGGGGCACCGTCTTCGAATGCATCAAGCACTTCTTGGCTATATGCCGTTACCTCAAACTCCTCGGCTGGGTAGGGGTTTATGCCGATATTCTTTAGTTCTTCTAGGCTCTGTCGCCTGATAATTTCTTGTTCGCTTAACTCTAAAACGTTCATGTTCAATTTTCCTACTGAGGCTGTGCTCCTCATTCGCTCAATTTATACTGCCAATAGCACTATGGTGTAAATATAATACGAATTGGCCACTTACCAACTATCGAGCAAGGTAAGAGGAGCACGATACCCGACTGTCCTAGTCTATAATGCAGAGGCCAAGACAAATCATAATCTCTAAATTTCCACAAAGATACTCAATTATCCCGATACCCCTCGGATCGCTATTAGAACGAAATGTCGAGAGTAGTTTCTACTGTATTATAGTAGGAGAGATAGTCCCTTGTATAGTTTTGGTGCTGTCGATGGCCATTGTCATACTTTCTGTGAATAACATTTGACCTTGGGCGATGAAGACACAACACAATCCCAGCAGAAGAAAGATAAATTTAGCTAGCATTCTAGTTCGATTATAGTTACTGATAGCAACACATCTATTCAATTATACTATCGAAACCTCTTAGAGATCCGCAAAAATAGTTAAAATATGAGCGTGACCTCTCGGTCATGCGTCAGCTCAGCAAGTCCAACATCTACCATAACTATTTCATCTTTAAGGTTAATTATTGTAAAAGGAATAGCGCCACTTTTGAGCGCAAATAGAATCAATTCCCCAAGCCTGATGAGTTCCTCTGGAGAAATTGAAGGACTAACTGGGAGGGATTCTAGGACAGATATGCTAGGATATATCCACTGATCTCAAAAGATTCATGGGAAGAAAACCCAAGAAGTGAGGTAGTATAACATAAAAACGACTTCAATAATCCTGCTATATATATGACTGTCAGTCTGTTGTAGAATAGGCGATTTAGGAGGGTATTGAAGGGTGGCCGGAGGTGAGGAGCCCAAACGAGGTTGAATGCAATCCTAGGCTTGCTAGAAGGCAAATATGCAGTTTATACTTTTTCTCCTCGCTACTCTTGTCTTTTCCCATTAATACTCCGAGAAGTGAGCGAAAATATAAATTGGACACCTAAATTTTCACATCGGACGATATCTCGATTATCAAAATGATTTCCATTAATCAATAGATTCAGGCTCAATATATTGCTCCATTTCCCGTGCTAGAGATGCAGCTAGTTTCTCCAGACAAGACGGCAGCTAATAGTAATCTGTATCAGAACTCTGGCTGGCTCATTCAAGCCAATACCGAAGCTCAAGAATAGAGCTTAGCCATTGGCTCTAACTTAGGATTATTATAAATTATCGCTCAAGGCGGTGCGTTAAGCTCCCTTTCAGCACACCGCCTTAGCTTTTTCGGAGCAACCAAAGCCGCTCCCTGTCTTGGGGGTATTCAGGTAATAGCCTTTTTTCGGTATATTTGCGCTTAAACTAAAAATATAGATAGAAAAACTAAGCATGAACGAATTGCCAGTTAGCTACAGCGATACAGACATCAAAACTCTCGAGTGGGACGAACACATACGTCGCCGCCCCGGTATGTATATCGGCAAGCTCGGTGATGGGTCACATGCCGACGACGGGATCTATGTCCTGCTCAAGGAGGTGCTCGACAATTCGATCGACGAGTTCGTCATGGGGGCCGGCAAGAAGATAGAGCTGACGATCGCCGAGGGGGAGGTCTGTGTGCGTGACTATGGCCGAGGTATTCCTCTGGGCAAGCTAGTCGATGCCACCAGCCGCATGAATACAGGGGGGAAGATCGACTCCAAAGCCTTCAAGAAATCGGTTGGGCTCAATGGTGTAGGGATTAAGGCAGTCAATGCACTCTCTGTGCTCTGCCAAGTAACCGCATGGCGCGATGGGCAAACCAAGTCTGTGCGCTATAGCCACGCCAAGCTACTTGAGGAGAGCCCATCGACACCCAGTGAGGTGATCAATGGCACAGAGGTGCGCTTCCGCCCAGACCCCGAGATCTTCAAAGGCTATCGCTATAGAGACGACTACGTCGAGGCGATGGTCAAAAACTACGTTTTCCTCAATATGGGGCTGAGCATCGTCTACAACGGCAAGCGCTACACCTCCAAGCGAGGACTGGTGGACCTGCTTGATGAGAATATGACGGGAGAGCCGCTCTATACGCCTATCCACTTCCGAGCGGACGACATCGAGATTGTGCTCACTCATGCCAATCAGTACGGCGAGGAGTTCTATAGCTTTGTCAATGGGCAGAATACAACCCAAGGAGGGACGCACCTCTCGGCTTTTCGAGAGGTTGTGGCTCGCGTCATCAAAGATTTCTATGGCAAGGGCTTCGAGTATAGCGATATTCGCAATGGTATGGTAGCTGCTATCAGTATTAAGGTCGAGGAACCAGTCTTCGAGAGCCAAACGAAGACGAAGCTAGGATCTAAGGATATGGGCCCCGAGGGACCAAGCATTCAGAAGTTTCTGAGCGACTTTCTCAGCCGAGAACTAGACAATTATCTACACAAGCACGCAGAAGATGCTACCACACTACTGCAAAAGATTCAGGATAATGAGCGTGAACGCAAGTCGATGAGTGGGGTAGCCAAGCTTGCCCGTGAGCGTGCCAAGAAGGCTAGTCTACACAACAAGAAGCTACGAGACTGCACCATTCACTACAACGACCCCAAGGCCAAGGAGCCAGAGCTCACGAGCCTCTTCATCACCGAGGGGAACTCTGCCAGTGGCTCTATTACGACCTGCCGAGATCCCAAGTATCAAGCTGTCTTTAGTCTGCGAGGTAAACCGCTCAACTGCTACGGCAAAAACAAGAAGATTGTCTATGAGAACGAAGAGTTCAATCTGCTACAAGCGGCCTTGAATATCGAAGATGGTCTTGATGGTCTACGCTACAACCGCATCATCATCGCTACCGATGCCGATGACGATGGCATGCACATTCGTCTGCTGATTATGACTTTCTTCTTGCAGTTCTTCCCCGAGCTGGTACGCCGTGGGCATCTCTATATTCTAGAGACGCCACTCTTCCGTGTCTTCCTACCCAAAGAAGCTAAGCGAGGCGATAGCTTCGCCGACAAGACCGCTACAGCCACTAAGAAGCGAGGTGGTAAGCGTAAGGCGGAGAGCGAAGAAGAGCCACAGATAACCAATATCTACTGCTACAACGAGGCTGAGAAGCAGGCCGCTCTGCAGAGGCTGGGTAAGAAGGCTCTAGTAACCCGATTCAAGGGGCTAGGGGAGATTTCGCCCGAGCAGTTTAAGGAGTTCATCAGTGAGGAGCATATCAAGCTCGACCCTATTAAGCTCAAAAAAGAGGACAATCTGCAACACTTGCTCGACTTCTATATGGGTATGAATACCCCCGAGCGGCAGAATTTCATCATTGACAACCTCGTTACCGAGGACTAAATACCCCGATCTCTATGAGTAGCTCACGAGTTTGGATATTATTAGGGATACTCCTACTAGGGTTCGAGCCTTCTCACACTGCCCAACAGGAGCAATACCTCCTGCCTAGCCCCAAGTACTACACTAAGCTAGAGGGGGAGTTTAGGTCGAAGACTATTGCCATAGAGGCAGATGTACATGCCGAAACAGCCGTAGCGCTAATGCAGGAGAGGCTCTTCAAAGTCGGCTCAATGTATCCGACTAAGCTAACTATCAAACTAGTCGAGCATATTGATGAAGCACTCCTCAATGAGGAAGAGGCCTATCGTCTAGTAATTAGCCCCAAAGGGATCGCTATTGAGGCTGCGTCAGGAGCTGGAGCCTATCGAGCTCTACAGACGCTTAGACAACTGATAGATGCTACTGCTGGGCAAGCTCTCTCAGCTTGTCGAGTCGTGGACTGGCCCTCGTGGCGTATCAGAGGCTTCATGCACGATGTGGGACGGACGTACATCTCCATGGAGGAGCTAAAAAAACAGATTGCCCTCTTTGCTCGCTTCAAAATCAATGTCTTTCACTGGCACCTAACCGAGCATCAAGCATGGCGCCTAGAGAGTAAGGTCTACCCCCAGCTCAATGGTATCGCTGCTACCGAGCGTATGCCGGGACGATTCTATACACTAAATGAAGCCAGAGATTTGGTTCAGTGGTGCAAACAGCACGAGGTCCTACTAATTCCCGAGATAGATATGCCGGGACATAGCTCAGCTTTTGAGCGAGCTATGGGATTTGGGATGCAGACACCACAAGGGAAGGAAGTACTCAAGGTCCTTCTGCGTGAGGTAGCAGAGACCCTTGACGTCCCCTACATACATATAGGTACCGATGAGGTAGAGTTTACAGATCCAGAGTTTGTCCCTGAGATGGTGGCTTTCATTCGCTCCCTAGGCCGCAAGGTAATCTCGTGGAATCCGGGTTGGCAGTATAAGGCTGGCGAGATTGATATGACACAGCTCTGGAGCTATCGAGGCAAGGCACAGCACGGCATTCCTGCAATAGATAGCCGCCTGCACTACCTCAATCACTACGACCTCTTTGCCGACCCGATAGCGCTTTTCGGAAGCCGGATTCTTCGTCAAGATGAGGGTTCGCCCGACCATGCAGGGGCAATCGTTGCCATTTGGAATGATCGTTTCGCCCCCGACGAGCGAGGCATCACGGCGCAAAATAATCTCTATGCCTCTACCTTAGCTCTGGCCGAGCGTGCTTGGGTTGGGGGTGGCTATGGCTACTTCGATAGGGCAAGCTCCATTCTAGAGAGCCGTGAGCTACCTCTCTACAAGGCTTTTGCCGATTTTGAGCGTCGCCTCTTGTGGTACAAAAGGCGTTACTTCGCCCAAGAGCCCTTCCCCTACGTGGCACAGACCCAAGCTAGTTGGGTAATCGTCGATCCTATATCCAACCAAGGAGACCTTGCTAAGATCTTCCCGATAGAGACGCAGTACCTCAGTGATATACGCTCTGGTAGGCTCGCGCCCCCTAGACAGAGACCTAGCTATACCTATGAGGGGCGAACTTATGGCTCAAGATCCTATCAAGGCTCGGGCTTCTACCTGCGTCACGTTTGGGGTGAGCGCATCATGCCGGGTGTCTATGGGCATCCCGAGGAGCAGCATACCGCTTACGCCATGGCTTGGGTGCATAGCCCTAAGGCACAAACTGCTGGACTAATCTTCGAAACGCAGAATTATAGTCGCAGCGAACCCGATTTGCCGCCACCTCTAGGCCATTGGGACTACCGGCAGAGTCGGATTTGGATTAATGGTACATCTATCCCTGCTCCCAAGTGGACGAGTGTACATACCGAACTCTCGCTGGAAATACCTCTAGGCAATGAGAATGCGACGGCTCGCCCACCGATCCCCGTACAGTTACGTGCAGGGTGGAATAGGGTGCTCGTCAAGCTACCTGTAGATCGCTTCGGCACGCCAGAGACACGTCTAGTCAAGTGGATGTTTACGGCGAGTCTGGTGAGCCTAGAAACTGGAGAGGCACTGCCCCTACGTTACCATACATTCTAATTCTCAAGGACTATGGGACTTAATCGAGAGTTATTCGGTATCTTCTTTAAGATAGGTATTGGTACCATTGGTGGTGGCTATGCGATGATTCCGATGATGGAGCGTGAGCTGGTCGATCGCAAAGGGTGGATCAGTCGAGAGGAGTTTATGGACATTATGGCTGTGGCACAGACCGCCCCGGGGGTTTTCGCCGTAAATATGTCTAGCCATATCGGGCATAAGCTCGGGGGGATAACCTCTGGCATCGTTGCTACGATTGCCAATATCTTGCCTTCTTTTTTGATTATTCTAGCTTTAGCCTTTGGCTTTCGTCACGTACAGGACAATATTTGGGTCGAGTATGCTTTCAGAGCCATTCGTCCAGTGGTGGTTGCTCTAATTGCAGTGCCTGTCTTCACCATGGCTCGTTCGGCCAAGCTCAATCGTTACACATGGTGGATCCCGGTGCTCTCGGCTGGTCTTATCTATCTGTTTGGAGTTTCGCCCGTGTACATCATCCTGTGTGCTGCGTTCCTTGGTTTAACCTACGGACGCCTTACGGCCTTTGGGCGCAACATCAAAAGCAGAAGTAAACGATGATTTTTCTAGAGCTATTCTGGGTATTTACCAAGATCGGAATTGTGAATTTCGGAGGAGGCTATGCGATGCTCTCGCTCATACAAGCCGAGGTAGTGCAGCAGCATGGCTGGCTCACGGCACAGGAGTTCACCGATATCGTGGCGGTAAGCCAGATGACCCCGGGACCCATCGGCATCAACACGGCCACTTATGTGGGTTACACCTCTGTAGTAGAGGCAGGCTACTCGCCTCTACTAGGAGCTGTCGGCTCACTTGTGGCAACCCTAGGCGTGGTTTGGCTACCTTTCACGCTCATGATTGCTCTGAGTTTTGTCCTACTTCGGCATAAGGATAAGCCTCTCATGCGTAGCCTCTTTGGTGCTCTTCGTCCTACAATCGTAGGGCTAATCGCAGCAGCAGCCCTCATCTTGATGACACCCGAGAACTTCGGTAGGTGGGAAACTTCCCCTCTGCAACTAGTTATTAGCCTCGTACTCTTCGTTGCGGGCTTCGTCGCTGTGTATCGATACAAGCAAAGTCCTTTATTGGTTCTCAGTGTAGCCGCTCTCTTGGGGCTACTCATCTATTCATTATTGCCACCCATCATCTGATAGCTTTTGTCTATCAATAGGAGGTGTCCGTTACTTCCCACTGAGCATTCCTCGCAATCCTGTTATCTACAGGCATCCATAGCAAGTAGTGTTGAGTAGATAGTATAGTAAGCCCATGTTTTTATTAATCTTTTTTTGCGCAATCTTCATCCTGAGGCTAGGAATTGTTGGGTATTTTTGAGTAACTTTGGAGACGAATAAGGCTCCATTCTAATAACTATAAGCAATGGAGCTTTGTCATAAGCATAAAAGATAAACATTTAGATATAAGCACTATGAGGATAATAAAACGAGATAGGGCAGAGGAAGATTTCGCTCTATCTAAGGTTTCCAACGCCATACGTCGCGCCTTCACTGCCTCAGGGGAGAAAATGCCTGAGAAAGAGATCGCCAAGCTATGTAAAAAGCTAGAGTCTGAACTTGCCGATCGAGAGATGGTAGAGGTAGAAACAATCCAAGATATGGTTGAGAATGCCTTAATGGCTGCTGGATACTATCGAGTAGCCAAGAACTACATTCTCTATCGTGAGAAGCGTACCGAGTATCGCCAGGTTATCAATAAATTCTGCCAAACAATCTCGGACCAAGAGATTATTAGCCTCCTCAAAGACATTCAAGCTAGCTTCCAGAGCAAAGCTTATTCGCTAGATTTCCTCTATGCTAAGTATCAAGCTTTCTACAAGGAACAGGCAGATACACTAGAAATACTTACCAAAGCGGCCGTGGAGCTTATTACACCCGAGGCTCCTAATTGGGAGTTTATCGCTTCTCGCCTCTTGCTTATGCAGATTGAGCGTGGTATCTCTCGTGAGGAAGCGAAGCTATACATAGATTCATTCTACGGCAAGATCTCCTATCTGACAGATCAGAATCTGTACGGCCGCTACATCCTTGAGCATTACACCAAGAGTGAAGTTGAGGAACTGGGCCGCTATTTGGACAGCTCAAGGGATTACTTACTCACCTATAGTAGTTTACATCTAGTATCTAAGCGCTACCTAATCACGGACAATAACCACGTGTTGCTTGAGCGCCCACAAGAAATGTTTATGGGGATTGCCATGCATTTGGCTATCCCAGAGGGCGACTCACGAGTTATCTGGGCTAAGAAGATCTATGACATCATCAGTAGCCTAAAGGTAACAATGGCCACTCCCACTATGAGCAATGCACGCAAGCCATTGAGCCAACTAAGCAGCTGTTTCGAAGATGTAATGCCAGATAGTCTAACTGGTATTTATCGTACTATTGATAACTTCGCTCAGGTTTCTAAGTTTGGCGGAGGCATGGGCATCTACATGGGTAAGGTACGCGCCGTGGGGTCTGACATTAGAGGCTTCAAGGGTGTGGCTGGTGGAGTGCTCAAGTGGATTAAGCTCTGTAACGACACGGCGGTAGCCGTGGATCAGCTGGGCGTACGCCAAGGCTCTGTGGCCATCTATCTAGATATTTGGCATAGAGATATGCCAGAGTTCCTACAAATACGCACAAATAATGGGGACGACCGCATGAAGGCACACGACGTCTTCCCCGGTGTTTGTGTGCCCGACCTCTTTTGGCGTATGGTCAAGGAGAATATTGAGGGCAATTGGTATATGATGTGTCCGCACGAGATACTAGCTATCAAAGGATACTCTCTAGAAGATTACCACGGTGAGGAGTGGGAGCGCCGCTACCAAGAATGCCTTAATGAGTCACGCATCAGTAAGCGCGCTATCAAGGTCAAGGATATGATCCGATTGATTATTAAGAGTGCCGTAGAAACTGGTACACCCTTTATCTTCAACCGAGACACGGTCAATCGACTCAATCCCAATAAACACCAAGGTATCATCTATTGCTCCAACCTATGTACTGAGATCGCTCAGAACCAAAGTGAAATCAAAGATGTCAAGGTTTCCGTACGCATAGAAAACGGCAAGGAAATCATCACGACCGAGACTGAGGCTGGCGACTTCGTAGTATGTAACCTAGCCTCTCTAGTGCTTGGCAATATAAATACCGACAATCAAGATGAACTACGTGAGGTAATTCACACCATTATTCGAGCTTTGGACAATGTGATAGACCTGAACTTCTACCCAATCCCTTATGCCGAGATTACGAATATGAAGATGCGCCCCATTGGCCTAGGGACAAGTGGGTATCATCATCTGCTTGCCCAGAAGGGTATCAAGTGGGAGAGCCCAGAGCACCTTGAGTTTATGGACAAGCTCTACGAGCGCATCAACTATCTATCCATCGAAGCATCCTCACTCCTTGCCGAGGAGAAGGGCTCTTACCTGCGCTTCCCGGGTAGTGACTGGCAGACAGGGGACTACTTTCGTATGCGCAAATATGAGTCGCCTGAGTGGAAGCGTCTGTCATCGGATGTTGCACGCAGAGGAATGCGCAACGCTTATCTATTAGCTATTGCACCTACTAGCTCGACCTCTATCATCGCTGGCACAACGGCAGGTATCGACCCTGTGATGAATCGTTACTTCCTAGAAGAGAAAAAGGGTAATATCATTCCTCGTGTGGCACCTCAGCTCTCCGATTCTACCTTCTGGCTCTATAAGACAGCCCATCAGATAGACCAAGAGTGGGTCGTAGATGCAGCTTCTGTTCGTCAGCGTCACTTGGATCAGTCGCAGTCTGTCAATCTATTTATCACACACGACTATAGCTTCCGTCGCATCCTAGACCTCTATCTGAGAGCATGGGAGGGTGGAGTAAAGACACTCTACTATATCCGTAGCCGATCTCTCGAAGTCGAAGAGTGTACAAGTTGCTCAAGCTAAAGTAAACCTGCTCCGATCTTCTAGGCAATACAATGCTTATGAGATAGGGAGCAGGGCTATTATAATTTCTCTCAAACTATCAACATACACTTAAAAGACCGTCAATTATGTCTGAATTAAAGAAAAAAGCGCTCTTCAACGAGCATGGTGATGTCGATGTCAGCAAGCGTCGTATGATCAACGGTAATACGACAAACCTCAATGACTTCAACAACATGAAGTACCCTTGGGTGTCGGACTGGTATCGCCAAGCGATGAATAACTTTTGGATCCCCGAGGAAATCAACCTCAGTCAGGATGTCAAAGACTATAGAGAACTATCTCAAGCCGAGAAGGTGGCCTACGATAAGATCCTCTCTTTCCTTATCTTCCTAGATAGTATCCAAACTGCCAACCTACCTAACGTAGCGGAGTATATCACAGCCAATGAGATTAACCTCTGCTTGACGATACAAGCCTTCCAAGAAGCCGTCCATTCGCAGAGCTACAGTTATATGCTCGATACGATTTGCTCTCCTGAGGAGCGCTCGGCTATCCTCTACCAATGGAAGGACGATGAACATCTGCTACGTCGCAATAAGTTCATTGGTGATATCTACAACGAGTTCCAAGAAGATCAGAGCCCACAGCAGCTACTCAAGACGATGGTGGCGAACTATATCCTAGAGGGGGTTTACTTCTACTCTGGCTTTATGTTCTTCTACAACCTTGGCCGCAATGGTAAGATGCCGGGGTCTGTACAGGAGATCCGCTACATCAATCGTGATGAAAATACACATCTTTGGCTCTTCCGCTCAATGATCTTAGAACTCAAGAAGGAAGAACCACAGCTATTCACTCCCGAAGCGATTGAAACGTTTCGTGGCATGATCAAAGAAGGTGCGCTACAAGAAATTGCTTGGGGTGAATATGTCATCGGAGATCAAATCGAGGGCTTGACAGTACAAATGGTTAGCGACTACATCAAGTACCTAGCCAATCTACGTAGTGAGAACCTCGGCTTCGGGGTGCTCTTCGAGGGCTATGAGTCTGAACCACCAAGTATGAACTGGGTATCTCAGTATAGTAATGCTAACCTGATCAAGACCGACTTCTTCGAGGCTAAGCCTAGCGCTTACTCCAAGAGTGGTGCTATTGAAGACGACTTGTAAGTTGTATAAACAATAATTGTAGGCTCTCAACGAGAGAGCTCTACGCTACGCAAGCGGTGTATCTTCTTACCTTTCGGTGCGAGGATACGCCGCTTTTCGTATTCTATCTAGACGCATTTTGCTTATAAGCCTGCAGGGCACCCGCATCAAAATAGGCTTATCTTTGAGTTATGGATGTACAAGATTATTTTTCTAAGGTAGAAGACCCACGGGTAGTGGGTCGTTGCAAG
>NZ_JRAR01000039.1:0-371 GCF_000768935.1 Porphyromonas sp. COT-290 OH860
AACCACCGACGAATACTGCCAAAGGTCCGCTCTATCAAGCACCTTGTCTTACTGATCACACGGTTGAATGCCTTCTGACTCTCGTTAAGAGTCTTCCCACGAATGGCCTTGAGCATAATGCCGTCCACCAAGCCACGACGAGCCAAGTACTCCGAATTCTTTTTACTACAATAGCCTTTGTCCGCTAGGACACTTACCCCTGATGACAACTCGGACTGCTCGATTAAGGCGGGAAAAGCAACCGTATCTGCACAATTAGCGGGGGGGGTAATGAGGGCTTCTACCAAGCCTTGATCATCGGTAAGCACGTGTTTCTTATACCCATACCGATAATGCTTGCCTTTGCGTACCCAACGAGCCTCTGCATCAAC
>NZ_JRAR01000004.1:0-68120 GCF_000768935.1 Porphyromonas sp. COT-290 OH860
CGCAAGCATTGATTTGGCGGAGAAAGGAGTGCTTCATACGGTCGCGACGAACCTGAGTATATACTTGTAGGAAGCTAGGAGCTGGTTCGGTTGGTTTAATTGCCATGTCAATACAGTTAATTACATATTAAAGATAGTAATAATCAGAGATATATACGACGTTTCTAGCCCAAAAGAGGCAAAATGCCGTGCAACGGTCTCNCATGTCAATACAGTTAATTACATATTAAAGATAGTAATAATCAGAGATATATACGACGTTTCTAGCCCAAAAGAGGCAAAATGCCGTGCAACGGTCTCCGAAATGAAGTCAGGCATTGCCGAGGTACGGATAAGTCAAGACGAAGCGACCGACAAACTCTTGACAGAACTTCAAACCAAACAAACCACACCTGAAATAAAGCTCTCCAAATACTACCTTTTCGATGTCAAACGCTGGGCAGAATGGCTCATATGGGGAGTGATGGTTGCTGTCCTTGCCTGCGTCATCGGTTGGGCAGTACATCTCTACGGTGTCAATCAAGCCCTTGATAGTCTTGCTCTCCGTTATCGTATCCTACGAATGGAGCTCGGCTATACACAGCCAAACATCGCCAGCCTTGATAGCCTTTTCTCCTCCGAAGACTCAGACGACAGCATCCGCAAGCTCCGCTCTCGCGTCACGAACTACGAACTTGCCATCGAACGCCAAGCCGATTTACTCTTGCAGCAACAACGGATCACCCAAGAACAAGCAGAAGTTCAAAAGGCATTAGGGAAATAATGATTTGCATAGCTCGTAAACCGCAGGCAAAAACAATACTATCAATGAGATGAAGCTTACTCGTAAATATAGTAGGTAAGGTTGGATATAAGCTTTAGTAAAAGGTTGTTTTTATCCTTTTACTAAAGCAACTCTATTTCTTGCTCTGTGAACCAATCTTTGCTTATGACTTGATTTTTAACTTTATTAGGATCATTTGTATACATAACAATTGCAAGTGATTCTTTTGCACGTGTACATGTTACATAAAACAGGCGTTGTGTCCTGTTAACCGATGACTCTTCCCCCGCTTCAATATGCTCCATATCTGTTCTGGTTAATTCTTTTACACCGAATAACTTATCATAGCTAAACATGAAGCCTTTTGCTTCAGAATCATCAATAATAACCATAACTCTATCAAACTCCAGACCTTTCACACCTTGATGTGTATCAAAGCATGTACGTTGATTCACATAATCATCATATCTCCTAACCATACTTATTGGTAAATTCATAACCTTAGCCCATGCCTGCAACTCCTCTTCCAGTTCATCATTAATATCATCAGGTGTGAGCTCACTGGCTTGTCTTATAACCTCAGGAACTGTTAGTAATTGAGAGTTCCAGACGGCTTTAGCAACCTCACGGATAGATTGATCATCATTGACTTTATTAGAGACTTTACCAGCTTCTTCTCTACAACGTAAGTAGAGTTTGTATGGATTCTCTATATTTTGCTTGCTTAATAATGGTGAATAAGCCTTCAATATATCTAAGGCAATCCGACCATCCGTTTTGATCGAGTCCGCAATAGGTAGCACCATTTTTGTGAAGAATTCCAATTCTGACACAGTACCCTGCAGCAAAGTCATCTGGTACTTGGTCACTTTGGCTAATGGTCCAAAAAACTGCTCAAAACCCAATCGCTTTGCTGCCATCATGTGTTCCAAGGTCAGTATTTTGACATCAGCATTTGACTCAAACCATTTTGCATCTTTAGTAAGGTTACACATTGATTTCATAACCGTTTGTTCAACCTTATTCTTATTTATTCCATCGCATTGTTGAACAACAAATAGTCGAGTGAATCCTTCAATAGCATTTTCACGTGAAGTCTGTTCTGCATGAGTGTCTATGTCTTTGCCGATTGTGTTCGCCAGCTTTACAATTCGCTTAGCACAACGATAGTTCATCTTTTTGACTGGTTGCTCCCACTCTGGGGGAATAATACTCACCATATTATCTTTCCCATCAGTATAGATTCGTTGTTTTTGGTCTCCAAGAAGTCCAAGCGTAAACACATCACCGAAATTCTTTTGAATTTCAAAAAAAGCATCCACAAGTTCTTTCTTTGTATCTTGGCTCTCATCTATCAGCAAAATTGGGTATCGTTGTGCGATGATTTGTTGCAACATCCTACTATTCAAAATCATTTGTGCCGAGATTTTTATGACCTCTGCATGCTTAAGCGCATTATACTCTAGATTACTACCATTGGGATTATAGACAAACTTTTCTATCGTACGTGATTTTTCCAGCTTTTCCTTTAGATATTCACACTTAGCAACATTAGTGGAATATGTTTTTGTATTCTTATTCTTTGCTGCCTCAATTTTTCTGCTCAGCTCTTGTATATCTTTCTCAATATACTGACAATATAGTTCTCTTATGTCTTTTGGATACCACTTGATAACATCCCACACAAAACTATGTATAGTGGATATATGAAAAACCGAGCTATGCCCCAAACGATTTATAATCTCATCTGTAGCTGCATTCGTAAACGTAATTACAGCCACATTCTTACCTTGTAACAACAAATCTGCACCAATTCTGTCACGTATTTTCTTTAATAGAAGTACCAAAGAGTACGTCTTCCCAGAACCAGCACCAGCAAAGAGAAAAAAACTCTTGCGAGGTGTTGCTAGAACACATTTCTCTAGGGTATCGTCGACATGTGAATCAATATTATTATTTGACATAATCTACTCTTTTGAGTCCAAACATTTTTTCAACCATTCCAAACCTTCTTGAATATAGGCCGGAGCATTCATTTCACAGAAATCCTCTTTATATAAGAGGGAGTTTGCAAAATCTGCTTTTTGGAAGCCTCCTTTACTTTCCAGTTTATCAAAGATTGACTTCTGTAAATCCTCAGCAGAATGATTTTGCTGTAACAAGTTGGCGATCGTAGTAATAGTACCCATCTTCTTTAGTCCATCTTGCCTGAACAGTTCTAAGTTGGAAAAGATCAAAGCGTCTTCAAACGTATAGGGGCATATTTCTGTGTATTCGTCCTTTTCTTTAGTCCAATTTATTTTGATTGGAGTCTGAAAGGCGATTCTGACATTATCTATAGTCTTACTATTCCCTTCAAGTGTGATAAGGTCATCGATCAGGCCCTTATCTGGTAACCAGCTCCGTATTGATGGATTGCCTGTCTTATATCCTTTTCCTCGGGTCGTAATTACAGCTTTATGCTTTACTTTCCCATTTTCTTCAACAACTTCTGTAGCATCTATATCGGTCACTATCAAAGTAGGAATTCCTATTTTGTTTATCAAACTACGAAAACTATGAGCATGACGACCATTTACTTCAACGACAGAAATATAAAACGAATCAAGTCCAGCTTTAGCAAGGAAACTTGGGACAAGGATTTTTTCTGCAGGTCCTTCAACCAATATCACTGCATCAGCAAAAAACATATCACAATGTGTTAAGCGGATATATCTTGTTACAAACCGCTTAGTTTCGTCACTAGAGCCAAAGGTGTTTGACAAATTTATAACATCTGAAATAGGTATCTTATCTCCTGCATTATCCATCACTCGTCTAAAGTAACGCATACAACTCAAATCAAGTTCGTTAACAATATGATTAGAGTGCGTGCTTAGTACTAGCTGAGTATTAAGCCATGGCTCGTCCTTGATAATTTTGTTATTACATAGAGCTTCAAACGCTTTCTTTACAAATACTTGCTGTGCTTGTGCATGAAGATGTGCTTCAGGTTCTTCCACAAACACCAAGTGGATAGGTTCTATATTCTTCCTCTCACTTGATGTCTTTAACCACTTCTCTCTGAAATCCATCAATTTCAAATAAATGGAAATCAGATTTCGGTAACCTAATCCATTATATTTCTCAGGCAAGGCTAATTCACCCAATCCTTGGAGCGCAAACTGCACCGCAGAGTCATGCTTAATCGCCTCCTCTATCTGAATCCTACTGCATATCTTAATTTCGGGGTTCTGAAACCCTGGATAGTTGATATTCCTCAATTCTGCAACTGGTGTTTCAAAGGTCTTGGTTAATTTCGCATTGTAAGTTTCATTTGCTTTTGCAATTCCGCTGACAAGCTCTAAATCACCTGGTAGTAAAATTTCTTCTTCTGGATTTGAATTTGAATAATACCTTTGAAATTGTCTTGATAAAGTGTCGATCTCGCTATCCGAATGACCATTTGGATCTGAGAAATCTCTTGAAGCCAAAATGGCATCCACCCTTATTAGTCCTTCCAATGGATTTTTATCAAGTGCATTATCTGGAGTAGGCTGAACCTCATGATCATCTTTTGGTTCTATTTCTGAATCAATAATATAGTATTTTACATCAAAATAGTCTCTTAGGTTTGACCCTTTGCCTAAGAACTCACTAAGATTCTTTGGGAACAATTCTGGCGAAGATGCTTTCTTCCATTCTTCGGTAGATTGTAATTCTTGAGCTTTCTTTTTAGCATCTCTGTAGGCAATATATAGCATCTCAACGTCTTTGGGAACATATTGACCTCGAACACCAACTTTCCTTCCATTCCATGTGTTAAGCGATGGGATTAAGTGGTACACCTTGTATTCCTCTCCATCTTCAACGTTAATCCAAATATCCATTGATGGAACAATATTGTCCCATTTATGTGCGTCTAGCAATTCAGCATCTACTGAGTCTTTAGTCAACCATTGATCTCCAAGATTATTGATCTTTACCCAGTTGGTAGCAGTAAATTCCCTGAGAGTGAACTTTTCGTTGTTGTTTAGAAACCAAACAATTGCACTTATAGCAGAAGTCTTTCCACTATTATTAGCTCCGACGAATACCGTTTCTTTTTCACCGAAGTCTATATGGCAATTCTTTAGTTTGCGAAAATTTCTAATATGAACTGATTGTATCTTCATGTTTCTATCTTATTTCTAGTATTTCTTCCAAGCCCTCAACGATTGGATAAACATCACGGTTCCACTTATTAATTCTGGTGGTAATAATGGACAAATTCTTCATTTATAACGAGACATATCTTACGCTAAAGCCTTCTCTAGAATTGTGCAGTGTATTTAGCTGTTCCTTTTTGCTCTGAGTAAACTGGACATTTTCCCAATACTGAACATATTCGAGATTATTGCTATTATTAATACCACATAAAACATTATTTAATGCCCTTCCCAATCACCTGTTTTGTTGCCTCAATCTCTCGTCGGCATAGAGAACAACATCCTTGATTACTAGCTTCTGGATAGCAGAAATGAAGGTTCCCATTTTGGAGAAGTCCACCTGTCCATGGAAGCAAGGAAGCAGTATCTTGTCTTTCTGAATCTTTCGATTGCTCACGCTATATCCCCACGAGTACTTATGTCCAAGGCTCTTATTGATACAAGTAACCAAGTAGAGTTGCTTGAGCTTAGTTCGATGTTCAGAATCATATAGACGCAGCGTAAGGTTATGGCTATCATTGGAGAAAAAATCGCATTCTTGATAGGTAACAACAAATGTCTTTCCTCCAATGAATATACAGTTCCCTTCAGTTATCAACTCTTCCCGATACGAGATATAGGAACTAACAGCATTATTCTCTCTACTAGCACATAAGTAAGGGGTAGAACCACTTCCTTCTACAATTTCATTTGCTAAAATATTACCAGCATTGCGAACATCAAAGACCTTGATCACATCAAACTCTCCCCATTTGACACTCCCAGTCTCGAAATCCTTAATAGCTTGCTCCTCTTCGGGAGTAAGACTATAGTCTTTGAGTCCTGTTATAGTGAGATAAGCGTTTAGCTCGGCTAAACGTACAGCGTTTAGCTCGGCAATAAACTTTTCCATAAATTCAAAGTCTGGTGCTCCTGAACGAGACGGCAAGACTAAGACTTGCTTCTCAAGCACTTTTACTTTGAAGCTACTAGCCCCCCAAGCAAAAGCTAAGAATGTTTTTTGAAGACAAGAGATAAAGAATTGAGCATTTTTATGATTAAACTGAGAGAACCTAGGCCTCAACACTTTTATTTTGTCTCCTGTAAAATAAGGCAGAGGCTGATAATACATTGTCGCGGTATCTTGCCCAAAAGATATCGTATTAGACTCATTGAGAAATTCTTCATCCTCCTCAATAAAACCTCTAACTCCATTGTTCTGGCTTGTCCTAACTACATAAGGATATCCTTTGCGACCAATAACAACCTTATTGGCATCAAATCGCCTCTTTGGAGAAAGTATCTCAAACAAATTACCGAGTCTGTATTCGCCCCACTCAACGCTCTCAAGCATCTTGTTGAGTGGGGCTTCTATTTTCCCAGGCTATCTTCGCCAGCGGATTGTCCTTTGAGCAGATTTGAGACTTCCCAAGCGAGGTATTCAGCCACCGTACGCTTAAAGTCATTCAATGTTGGACGCGTATCTATGGGAGCTGACTTATTCCAGTCCGCGCCATTCTTCGGATCTATGGGTGCCTCGTAGTACTCTTTCTCTGTGAATATATTGAGGTATTGTTTGCCATATAGAACTAGATTTACCAGTTCATCGTAACGCTCCTTAGCTCGGTCGGTGTCACGGAGGTTAATACTTGCTTTTTTTCGATTCGTACGCGTATAGCCATCGTTGGAGAAATCTATGAACCTTACGATATGCTTTGGATCATGCTTCTCCCCAACCTTGAACACATAGATATTCGTCTGCACACTGGATTTTCCGAGAAAGAGGTCTATTGGCATCTTAATGCTTGCGATGAGCGTATTGTGGTGGAGTATACGCTTATTAATGTCTCGTGCCTTGCCACTACCTGCTGAGTTTTGGATGATAATTGCTGCGTAACCTTTGTTCATCATACTGAGCGCACGCTCAACAAAGTTCATGCCATTCCCTTCTGCAGAATAAGGGGGGTTAAGAATGAAAGCATCAGCAGGAAACGCAATTTTATTTTTTCCGAAGCCGTACTTACCGTCAAAGTCAGTGAGCGAGTTTTTGTTGAGAATGTTGGAGCTACCATCACCCATCAATATCATATTGAGAATCGCGAGCATATATACGCTAGATAGGAGCTCTAAACCGAGTAGTTGCTCTGCTTTGATGAGGGCTTCTTTATGGGCGAGTTCGTCTGGAGAACTAATCGTGTTGCGTGCATCATTGAGCATTTCATTCATTGCGGCTACCAAAAGACCTGCCGATCCAGTCGCAAAGTCCCAAACATAAGAGTCTTTGTTCACCCTAGCCAGGCGTACGAGAAGCTGTGCTACATAAGAGGGCGTTAGCACAACGTCATTGAGCTTATCCTGAGTAAAGCCAAGCCACGAATACATCTCATTGAAGAGTTTACCTGTGAAGTCCGTTGTCAGACCAATCTTATAATAGATACCTAGGTCATCTATAATCTTGCAGAAGACACGCTTAAGCTGACTCTCACCATTTTCAACTTTATTGATATTCTCTGTGGTGAGGGTATTCTGCAGGGTACGCACAATGAGATCTCGTTTCTCTGTCGGGATAGTTTTCTCTCCGAGAAATGCTTTAATCTTGCGCATAATAATCTCTCCATCCGTATTTCCCTCTTCACTGGATGACTTCAGGTCTGTCTTCTCTAGTGGAGCGACCTTACCTGGGACCCCTAGTGTAGCAATAATAGAGGCTGCTACGAGGTACACTCGGTCATTCTCACCAAGCCCCTTTTCGGTTGGGTAGATATCATTATTAAGCTTCGTAAGACTAGTATTTATCTCCTGCTCTCGTTGCTCTTTGAGGCGCTGTAGTTCTTCGGGAGTAAGGCTTAGTTTGTTCACACGATCAATAAAAGTATCGAAGTTCTCAGCCTTGAGAAAAGATAAGTCTTCATACTTTCCGACCTCTTGCCCTACCCCTAGATTACTCTTGGATACATAGTAGACTCCAATCTCATGCAGAAGTTTGCCTCTCTCGTCGCGATATCCTGTTACCCCAATAGAGATGATGTCGGTATAGCCCGTGTGGTGTAATATGGCGTTGGCATAGTGAATAGCTCCATTGACCGCATAGCTGTTGATGTTCTTAAAATTAGGCTCATTCTTAGCCTTCTTATTATCGACTAGACCCTGAGCATCGAGCTTGACCAGCTTATCTTTGTAGCCTTTATACTCAATCAAGATTGGGTAATAGTTGAGTTGTTTGTCTTGCAGGAGGAGTTTCGCATCAGGTCGGTTGGCTCCACTCCCTCCGTTTTTGGTGAAATACTCCGTGAGAGCTTTGTCTATCTCTGCATTGAGACTCTCCTGCTCTAGCTTATAGTCTAACTTGTAAGACTTGAGCCAACCATTAACTAAGTCAGCGATATTGGGTTCTACCGATTGAATACCTTTTGCCATTATATCAAATTTGTTTTTATTCTGAACGTTATTGCTACTCGATAATGAAACTAAGTCGATTTCTAATCAATTGAATATACTGTTCCTGCATCTCCTCAGGAAGGAAGCTCTGGAGGATGCAGGTTTCCCATTCGGAGAGGATGCGCCCAAAGCGAGCGAAGATGTTGTCGCACACTTTCTCATCCAGTCCTGAGGCTGTCATCGCTTCGAGGAAGTGTTGGCGAGTGAGTTTGCGCTTTTTACCACAGAGGGTCAATGCAAGTTCTTCTGTATCCTCAGGAATAACAAGTGCCGTAGACAGCAGGTCATAGGCTGGAGTGAGTTGATATTCATTTCCCTCTGGAGCATAGAGCGAGTAATTCTTGAGGTGCATATCGGCATTACCTATCAGCCACGAAAAGAGTACCTGCTCCCAGTACTTGACAAGATCAAGTTTTGGCACAGAGCTATACTTGGAGATCAGCTTGGCTACCTGCTCGTGTGAGCCTTTGTATTTATATTCGGTCAGACGCTCTGATAGCTGACACATATCTTCCATTGGGAGCTTCTCCCCCTGCTCTGTTCGATCTATGCGACGAGTGATATAGCATAGCTCGCTATCGCTAAATCGCATCAATACATGAGGAACTGTTTCAATCTTGGCAATCTCTGCAAGGTGCATCGACACATCCTCCAACTCGGGGAGATGCGGATAACGCTCTGTTTGAGGTTTAAGGATAAACCGTCCCCACAAGCCAACGATGGTAAATCGCTTGGGCGAATTGCTCATTTGGTCAAAGTCGAGAGACAGCTTGGGTTGTACTCCTGTCACTGTGGTCTGCGAACGAACAACCTCATCAGCCAACACTCGTACTTCGCTACTTGTATAAGGCAATATCGGAGCTTGGGGCGCCCCAAACAATTTGCGACAACACTTGGCATGGTAATCCACCTCTCCATCAACCAAAGGTTCGTAGCAGTATAGGCATCTATTCTTCATCTTCAGTCGTATTTAGGGGTTCGATACTTACCGCTCCTATGCAGTCACGGCAACAAGCCAACAGCAAAGCCATTCGATCCCTTGCTTCTATCTTCCAATTCTTCTGAGCAATATCTAACAGCCATCCCTCTGGGATAAGTCCATCGAAGAATGGATGAAGCGTATTGCTTTGAAAAGGTTCTTCTCGCAAAGGCATTGTTAGGCTTATGCCTTGAGCTTCGGGCATAGTCAGATAGTCTTTGTCGTAAGCAAAGGAATAGCCCTCATCACTTTCTGTGAGAACGCCTGCTTTGAGTGTCTTCCAATAAACAATTGCCTGCTTCATCGATTTATAATGTTTTTTTTTGAGATTTTTGAAGACTAACAACCTCAGAAGAAGTATGATTGTCGTAAAAGAGTACAACATTTTTTTTCCCAGTCAGGGAGCTCTGATAGACAATGCCATCTATTGGTCCTCTGGACAGATAGCGCAGATATTCTGTAAAAACCTGAGTAGGGATATAGATTTGTTCATCCTCTATAGAAGATGGATGAGTGATATTATTATGAAATTTATGAAGAAACTTATACTCTTCATAGTATTTAGGCATCCAGAAAGACAACTTTGACGGAATGTTTGATAAGTCTACAACACTTAATGCTTTAGTTACAGAAAACTCTCCTACGTCAATACTCATAGGATTACAGTAGTTTTTTATTTCTCTCAGTACTGTATCCTCATCAAAAGCACCATAAAATAAAGATATCCCTTCTGCACTCATTCTATTGCTTTTAGCATATTTCGATGGGGGAGAGGTCAAATCACTAAAATCAGAAAAGCAAGACGCTAAGTCTTCATTGGGTCTTCCTCTGTAAATAATAAAACCTACTGGTATTAATCGAAGTAAAATGGATTCACACAACTCTTTAATCTCTGTTAATATATCACCTCTCCACTCCTCTTGGGGAACAAACTGAGGAGAACAAAAAAAGGTATACCTTCTTTGATGCTTTACTATTTCAACAAATGAATTCCATTTCCTTGAAAATTCTTCATCTAAGTCTTCTTTGAAAAAGTCGTTCTTTATCCATTGGTTATCATTGAAGCAAGAAATGATGTCTGAGTTCAAATTGCTATCAGAAGTCTCTAATCCATACGCACAAAGCATATCCACTGTATCTTCGTATTGTTCTGGATAAGTTGGAGCGATAAAAGGACCGACTCTATGAAATCCAGGTATCTCTTCATCCTCGTCATCATAAAATGAACTTGCGAGAAAAAGCCCTGCATCATCAATTGGGCAGAATCTACCTGAAAGTTTAGATCTCACAAAATCAATAAAAGCATGCATATTCACTACTGGAACAACTGTTCTAGAGCAATATGTACAAGTTCCTCTATTCCCATTATCCTCTATCCACTTATTGATGTAACAATCTTCAAAATGCTCAGTGCATACATATTTATCACTTAACCTTTCATCAGTCAAATCATATTCATCCTCAATCATCATAGTCTTAATATGCATAGTTATACTATTTCAGACTTCATCTCCTTCTCGTTTCATTGGCACAGGACCGCACTCCGAACCGAAGAGTTCAAAAACTTTATTGACCTTATCGAGGCGAAGAGTGGTCTTGCCTTGCTCTAGTTCTCGCACGAAGCGTAGCCCCACTCCAGCTTTCTCAGAGAGGTCTACTTGTGTCAGTTTATATTTCTTGCGCATCTCCTTCACATACTGCGCTATGATTGTCCTCGCTTGCATCATTTATATCAATTACTTGAAGTCCCATACTCTGAATATGTACCCAAAATGCCGTTTTCGGGAACACGTCCCAAGGATACGTACTCGTTTTGCCTCTTTGGGGGACATATTCAAGGCACCTCATTGTGTACCGCACACCCCATCAAAATCATTATATACCTTATCAGTAGCAAATATAATGAAAAGAAAACCATTATACCCCTTTTCGGGGTTATTTTGTCCTAATGCTTTGCCGAAAACTCCCAACGATCAGCAAAGAGGGCTATTTCTCTCTTGGTAATTCCCAGTCGAGTAGCCAAGGATGTCCAATCTTTCAGGGCACTACACACTTCCAAGATAATGGTATCGGCAATCTCCTTGCTCAGCATATATTCCTCTGAGGCATCTCTAAGAAGCGAGAGGTCTGCCTCGTTAGACGTAGAAGTAACCAGCAAACTCTGGTGCTTACTTAATGTCGGATTTATGTCGTAAGCAGGGGATAGTGTCCAGCCTTTGGACGTAAGTAAGAATCCGTGGTTTCGGAAGTGATCATCACTATTGCCAATGCAGATGTTGAAAACAACGCGACGATATAGTTCTCTTAGGTTACTCTCTACATCTGTACAGTGGCGAATGATAAAATCCACAATATCTAAGTAACCGTACCCATTCATGGAATTATCTCCATCATGCAATCCAAGAAGCGTCATAGCCGAGGCAAAGTGGATACGTTTCCCTTGCTCTGTTCTATCAAAACGCTTGGAGATTAGGGAGTGATAGGTCTCTGAGGTTTGTAATACCCTTGTGTCAGCCACAGTAATCCCAGCCCTTTTTGCAAGCAAATGGCTGAGATGCTCCCACAATTCGGCATCATAATCATCCTTACGAGAGGGAAACTTTGCAATACATAAAGAGCCATCGGTATCCAGTACACTGGCTTTGGGACGTGCTCCACCAAGAGAAGTGCCAGGCTGAATCAGCTGTACGATCCATCTTTTGTCAGGGAGTTCGTTCCGTTCCTCACTTTGTTCTATCTCCTTGCTTGCGGCTTCCAATGCGCGAATATCGGTCAAGGGTGGAATTCTAAGTGTCGGAGAGCTATTAATAAAGTCAGCATCTGCACTTTCTTTGAAACGGAAACCTCCCATTCGGGAATAATCATCAATCCCCAAGAGGTAATCAAAGGAGGTAAGACGACGAAGAGGGCGTTTCTCCTCTTGTGCTAAAATCTGCTCTCTGCGATTAAGTAGTGTTCGCCCCCATCTATCGGGCAATGCATCCGAAAAGCATCCAAAAATATCACCACCTCCTGTTGTATATTGTATGCCTGAGTAATTGTTAAGATCTGCACTTAGGAATAATCCTCCCTGTGTTCGTAGCCATTCTTCATTGAAGCAGAAGCCATAGCTGTCTGTCCCCCGCAGAGACTCATAGCTCAATTCCCCAACAATTGTCGGTTCTTTCAGCCAATCAAAATCAGCATATACAAGTAGTTTCTGCATAATTTATTCTTTCTTGGAGGCACGGCGGCGATTGATGAGAGAAAGGTCTTGGAGACGCCGCCCCAGTTCATCGTCTTTAGCAAGATGGAGGATGTCGTCCTCAAGTTGAAGGGCATAGAGTACTCGCAAGTAAATCCCGATCGACACAGTAGGAGCTCCTTTCTCCACACGAGAGACGGTCAAAGGGGAACAAGTAGCACGCTCAGCAATCTGTGCCACACTAAGATTACGACGCAGTCGGGCTAACTTGATTTGCTCTCCTACAATCTGCATCTTCTGCTCTAATTTTCGGGGCAACTTAGTCCCCATTGTATTCTTTGCCATATATTCAACATATTATATAGTATGCAAATATACGCTTTTAATCTCACTATTATGATTGTTGAAAGAAAAATAAGTATATCAAGTGTTTTTCCTGCACCACATTGCCTTAATATGCTCCGAAATGGGTACTTTTGCAGTGGGCAAGCATGCTAAGTACAAATAGGAGGTGTTGTAATCTATTGATTTACAGAATACAAAACCCAAAAGAAGACTGAAAGACTGAGAACTAAGCTATGCGGTACAAGTATGTAAATCCCTATAGAACAGCAAGATAAAACTGTTTTCCCATTTATTTGAGGGGTGTTTGTACCGATTAAAAGGCTAATCGCCTAATTGACAGAGAGGTAAATATATTGCATTGGCAAATAAAATTATGGTTAATGTATTCTTTCTTGTATCCGACTTAAGAATCTTATAGTGTGCCTCATCACTTCTCTATTATATCGCTCTTCAAGGTTCACGAAAGATTCCTGAATAATTGGATGCTCAAGTTCTTCAATTGTCTCTTTTAGGCGTATTATTAGCTGTTCTTTTTCCTTTGTGTTGTTGGCTTGACGGAGTGCTCGATATGTTTCAAGGCCGATTTCATAAATTACTGGAACATCATCCTTAAAAGGAGACTATTGCGCAATGCGCAGCTCAAAGTAATAATCAGAGATATATACGACGTTTCTAACCGAAAAGCGGCAAAATGCCGTGCAACGGTCTCAAAAATAACTTTTACGCCTCGTGCATACCCACAACTAAACTCAAGTCACACACGACAACTTGGCTAGCGAATAGCCAAGCGTAGAGACCCCCAAAAAGGCAAGAGGCCGCAGTGAACATACGAGCTCGCTGCAACCTCTTGGCACTCTGTGTGGAGATGCGGGGGGTTGAACCCCGGTCCAAACACAGAACTAATTTGCTTTCTACATGTTTAGTTTCTCTTGAGATTTTCGAGAGTCGGGTGCGGCAGAAACGACCAGCCAAACTCCTTATCCCCCTAAATCTGACTCACGACAGAGGGCATCTCGTGAGTGATTCCCGAATTTCCGGCACCACTATAACCAGCTCGCCTCGGGACGGGGGCTCTCTGAGTGATGTCTTGTCGCCGCATCCATGCAGCGATTAAGCGGTTAGTCTACTATACTTCGACTACGCAGCAAGAGCGTAATTGTTTTCGCCAGCTAAATTGTTCGATGTCCGAGATTATAGTGCTGGGCACCCACGCACTACATGCTTACAAATCACTTCGTCGCGCTGTCAAAGCCAATTCATCCCCATAATTTGCAGGCGCAAAGTTACTCATTTCTGCGCATCTTAGCAAATGCCACGTCCCTTACTCAGGGAACCCGCATCAAATTTTTAGCAGCTTTTTGAGATAGTCTATATTCAGAGCAGCTTTGAACAGCCTCTTGCGTAAGGATAGCTTGTCTTTATACTGAGAAACAATGGCTAAAGCAAACTTTCTGAGCGTGTTTAGATTCGTGGCAGAGTAGTCCTTGCGGGCTCGGCAAGCATCTTCCCTAAAGGTTACATCCAAATGCCAATGAAGCCTATTCTCAATCCCCCAATGCCCTCGAATATATTGCCCAATCAACTAACAATCTTCGTGTGGTAAACTGCTGATATAATACTGCTTATCCACACGAGTCTCTCCCTCTAAACTACTAATCTCACGCTCCACCTGAATTAAACTTCTTAAGCCTTGCCATTGACTATATTCCCCCTCGTCAAAGACCTCGGAGGCGTGTAATGTGGTATAGGTTCGTTTCTCGATACGACCATGATTTTTCTCTAAAGTCTCATACGTATGACGTCCATATTGCCCTGTAAAGCCATCCTAAACATCCTCATACAAGTGTTTTTGATTGCCCTTGAGACTTAGGATATAGTCAGCTTCTGATTGGATAATCTGCTCTGCAATGTTGGTTTGAGTCCCCATAGCATCGATGCTGATGACTGCTCCCGACAAATCAAGGCTATCCAAAACTTCCGGAATGGCTTGTAACTCATTGCGTTTCTCGGCAACAGTTTCTTGAGCAAGGCTTAAACCTACTTCATCAACCCAAGCTGAGAGAACATGTGTACTGCCGGTTTTCTTCTTCGAGCCTCTCAGACGTTTGCCGTCAATGGCGATGTGCTTACCTTCTAAGTCTCTATCAGCTCTTTACCATAGACTTGAAGACAAGCATAGAGAGACTGAAGCTCAATGCGTTGGAGCACTCTCTCGAACGTGTCTACGCTCGGACAGCCATTAGGCAATTCAACCAGTGGGCGAAGCGATTCTCCACGCTCTAAGCAAAGTTCATGCATGGATTCATAGTCCTCGCCTCCACATAAGTAACTCGCCAGTGTAATTACTAGAATATCGCTCAACTTATGTTTGCAACGACCCACGGCACGTGGATCTGCTACTGTTGAAAAACAATCTTGTATACGCATATCCCAAAGATAACTCTATTTTGATTCGGGTGCCCTGGAGCCTTGCCTGCCTCGATAAACTCCTTTTTCCACTTGTAGTAGGTAGTATCCTAATACCATACTTGCGACATAGCTCTGCCACGCTAAGCTCCCCGCGAATGCCCTCCATAACGGTAAGTATCTTTTGTTCTGAGCTGAAGATACGCTTCGTGTTACGACGAATGTCTTTGAGTAGTAACTCTGGGCTAGTAGATTTAGCCCGTTTACCTTTCTTTGTCTCTGTTGCCATAATCTTTGTTTTTGTTCTCTAAAGTTACACGCAATTCATCAACTAATTGGGACCCCTAGCAGCGCACTTTTGCTCGACAACATACAAGGCTGTGGTAAAATTGTTTTTCACCACAGCCCCAAATGATTAGTTAAGGTTATATGACTACTGACATCTATCGGCTAACGGGGTACACATACTCCATAGTCAGCAGACGCCCCGGATCTCCCATTGGCGTATTAGGCTTGCGCTTGTAGCGAACGATGCGGATCTTGGCATACTTACCACTAGGCGTGCGAATGATATACACCTTCTTCGACAGCTCCATAGACGGCGGCATACGGCTTAGGTCCATGACAATGGCTCCACGGCGGTGGACCTTGTATTGGATAAAGCCATTATCTCCAAGAATAGGCTTTCCGTCCTTATCCAAGATGGGTAGCGTCTTGGTCGTAAGCACGGGATTCACGGGAAGGCGCCCCTGCACAACCCCCTCCTCATCGGTGTGCCTAATGGCTACGATGTAGGGGACATCTGTTTCGAACTTATCATCAGCTGGGATAGCGATCTGTTCGCTCAGAAGCATAGAGTTCGTTTCCACAGCACCGCCCTTGGCACCAATGGCTGTACTCTCCCCGCTATTGGTGCGCATATCGGCTCTGTGGAAGGCCATATCCCAGTTGTCGTGGTGGCGGCTCTGCTCGTCGGATATGGTTACGATCCCTCTATCGAAAGAGAAGTAAACAAACTTATCATACGCACTCACGTCTAGCTCCACAGACTTAATTTTAATCCCCGTGGAGGGATCGACAGTTTCTTTCTCCTCGCCCTTCGATTCCTCTGGAGTAGGAGTTGGCTTAGGCGTCTCGGTCTGAGAGATGATAGGCTCATCGGCACGTTTCTTCTTGCAAGATGTCGCAACGCCTGCAATCAGCGTAGCCGATAGGACATAGACGAATACTCGATTTAGTTGTCGCATAGTTATTTGTTATTTTCGGTTAGAAAGATAGCGCAATACCTACATTAAGAATATTGAACTCGGAGTAGCTCCCCCAAGAGTAAGATGCCCCAAGGGATAGGGGACCTAGGTTGCGCCCAAGCCCCATGGTCAGATAGCTACTCTCTGGCTGATAGACCGCACCGAAACGTAGTGCCACGATACGCTCAAAGTCGTACTCTAGTCCTGCGCCAGCAGACATTGCCCGATCTGAAGTGAGTGTGGTCTGGTAGCGAGCCGTTAGCCCAAAAGTTAGCTGCTGATGCTCTGCTGTGGCAAAGCTCATCATTCCCGAGGCCTGCAAGTAAGTAGGTAGAGCTGCACTGGACTTACTGCGCTGACCGTAGTTGAGCTTAGGCCCTAGGTTGCGTGCCACGAAGTCAAGCGCATAGCGACCTTGATTGAGGAAGCTCAGCCTGCCCAGATAAGTAGCCCCTAAATGCATCATCAGACCATGAGCCGTCTGGGAGCTATAAGTATTGAGATACGAAGCCCCTGCGTGTAGGCGCAAACTAGGAGATAGGGCGAAAGCATAGCCTAGATCAATAGTCCAATCACGTGGGTGGATCTTCCCGACCTTAGTCCCTACGGAGTTGAAGTAGTCCATTTGCAGACCGCCCCAATGCCTTGCTCCGATGAGCAGACTATGCTTAGAAGACAGACGATAGCCAGCCGAGAGCGTATGGAAATACTGACGGCCGCTATGGCTCTTCTCAGGCGACAGCCCCATTGCGTAGCTCGCTTGCAGGGACTTGCCCTCTAGATCAAACATAGCACTCGGAGTGGAGTAGAGAGGCATCAAGGTAGAGCCTACCAGAGGCACAGTCCCCATCGCCGCCGATCGCACATCGGCAGTAGCCGTAAGCACCGAGATGCTTGTCTGAGCATTGGCTGGTAGCATACTGAGTCCCCCCAGCGTAACAAAAGATATAGTGATGAACTGAAAAATTCGCTTCATAATACTTAGCGTTTGATAAATGACTGCATAAACTTCTTGTCCTTGCTCTCTACGAGTAGCGTGTAAGTCCCAGCCGATAGGAGTCTTAGGTCGAGCGAAATCTTAGTCCCCTTATCTAGATCAAAGGTCTTCTCTGCCATTACTGGAGCTCCAGCAGGGGTCAATACCGCAACGTACACACGGCGCACACCATCGGCCACACGTATATTCAAGAAGTCTTGAACGAGCGTAGGATATACCATGTGCACAAGGTCGCTGGTTACACACTCTACTGATAGACCAGTCTTAACGGTCATCCCCAATGGATCTTGTGAGGCGATCTCGAAGCCAGCCAACCCAACAGCTTGCGCCTTGATTTCTAGCTTAGAGCCAGAGATCTTGGCAGTAGCCATATCGGGATTAAGCGCACGCACAGAGTAGGCTAGCTTGTCTGTTTTGTCTTGATCGTAGAAGTATTCGGACAAATCAATCTTTGCGGTCTGACCAACCGAAGCATAGATGCGGCCGAGTGGCTTAGCCAGCTGAGGAGCGTGATTTTTGTAGAACTCAAAGGGAATTTCTATCGTAGACTTCAGTCCGAGCTCATCAGTTACCGACACCACAATAGCATACTTACCCTTGGGGCGAGAAACTCTGAAGGTAAGCTCAATCTCTCCGGCCTCGTTACGCTTGTGTTTGACGTCGTAGTCCTCTCCCTCAACTTCGTAAGCCCACTTCTGACCATCTGGCTCAGTTACCAAGATTTTGCGTGTCAATGTTTCGGCTCCCGTGAGGCGAATCGAAGAGTCATCATCTAGCTTGAGTATAGGAGCGATGTTCTGCATCGTAGTTACCGTAGCGAGAGCTACAGACTTGGCCACAGCCCCCCATCGGTCTACTGCCTCTACTGCATAGTAGTAGGTGCTACTAGGGCGCAGACCTTGGTGCAGGTATTGGATTTTCTGCCCCAGCTTACGAGCGCCCATTACCTCAACCTTGAGGGCTTCCTTATAGCTCTTGGCGTCAATTTTAACCTCACTATAGTATAGGTTATAGGCATAGGCCGTACCATCGTTGGCGTCACTAGCCACATTCCACGAGAGCTGGACACCCGTATGTGTCGCCTCTGCCGATAGCTTGGCCACACCCTCGGGAGCTTCGTTCTCTCCCCTTGGGGCAAGAGCCAGAGCGGCATCTACGTAGCCAGCACCTAGGCGCTTGACAAACTTGGGATTAAACTCATTGATGTCGTCCGCACGCACGGCGGTAGTCAGACGCTGCTTGAGCTCTTCGTTGGTGAAGCCGGGGCCACCATACTTAGAAACGATGAGAGCGGCAATACCTGACACATGTGGACAAGCCATAGAAGTCCCCTGCATATAGCCATAGGCGTGATTGGGCAGTGTACTCAATACCTCGCCCTTAGAGTAGAGGAAACTACCTCCCGGAGCCATAACCTTGACCCACTCACCTCGATTGGTATAGTAGGCTGCTGTGAAGTCGGGCGCCATAGAGGACACAGACACCACTTGGCCGTACGCAGCTGGGAAAGACAAGTAATCTCGCCCATCATTGCCTGCGGCGAAGATCACAACCCCGCCCTTCATCGGAGAGTCGGCACGCTGATTGCCGTCCTTGTCGCAACCTGCATACTTGATGAAGTAGTCGATCGCCTCTTGGTCGGACTGACTTAGTGGCTGCGCTTGGTTAGGCGCATTCCTATACCCCCAAGAGTTTTGGCTGATGACCGCACCCATATTGGCTCCATAGACAATGGCTCTAGCTCCTGCGCTTGCGCTCGATACGGTACGCCCCTCCTCATCGGTGTGGAACATCTGGCACGAGAGCAATCTAGCCCCAGAGCCTTCTGTGCCATTACCGCCTGCTACTCCTGCCACTCCTACGCCATTGTTGCTGCGGGCTGCTACCGTACCAGCGACGTGGGTGCCGTGATCATGGGGCGTTATGTCCCCAGACTCTGTGACGAAGTTGTAGCCATACACATCGTCCACCATACCATTCTTATCGTCATCGACCCCAATCTCTCCGTCCATCTCCTTTTGGTTGATAAACATATTGTCTTTGAGGTCCTCGTGTAGGAAGTCAATCCCCCCGTCCACGATCGCTACGGTAACGTTCGGCTTACCAGTTTCGCTCTTCCAAGCCTCGAAGAGATTGATGTCGGCACCAGCCTTGGATCTCATCGTCTGACCTACATTATGGTAGTGCCACTGCTTAGAGAGCTCGGGGTCGTCGAAGCCACTTGCAGACTCTGCCCTAAGACCTTGGGAGGGCTCTACGAGCTTGTAGGCGGTAGAGGGAGTCTGTAGCACACGCACCTCCTCGGCCACCTGAATACCTGCAAAGGATTTGGCTCGCTTCATTGCTTCGGCTAGTGCCTGATAGGGAGCGGCCTTCTGGTCATCGAAGCTAATATCGTACCAGAGATGAAGCCCAGCGGCTCGCTGACGCTCCTCAAGCTCTCCTGCGTGGGGGAAGACACGCTCAATCTTGAGCGCACCGATATGCTCCAGCAAGCCACCTAGCTCACCGCCGAGGCTACGCAAACCTCCCTCGGAGGCTGCGAGCTGCTTCTCCAAGCGTGTAGCTACATTGGGTGTGAGCTTGACACGCAGCACATCGGAGAGTACGCCACGATCTGCCGAGGTATCTAGTACCGGCGTGGAGGTCTGCGCCCGCTCCGCCTCTGAGATGTCTATATCTTGATTACACGAGGCCAAGGTAAGTAGGCCCATTAGACCGCATATTTTGATCTTAGTCATATTCTAACGCATTTATTGATTCGTGAGTTTTACACGGCGGAGCGCCTTGGTGATGATAGCTTTATCGAGCGAGTCATCGGTCTGGCTAAGCTGAGTAGATAGGAACTCCAGCTTAGCCACGATGATCTGCTGATCCTTATTCTGCGGATCCTCAACCTCTGAACGATATACACCCATATAGAGCGTACGATCCTTGTGTTCGAAGAGGAAGATACGTGCATCCAGATATCGGCTGAACTCAAACTTCTCCTTGCGTGCCAGTGTAGCAAATTCATTAGTTAGTACTGTAGCTCCTCGATCGTAGTAGTAGACTTGATCGGTCTTGGTGAAAACATGCTGTACTCCTACAAGAGGACGAACATCGTTGCGTTCATTGATCGAGTAGATCCTAAGCATGCCTCCGAACTCATCAGAGGCAAAGACGAGCGAAATGCCACCGTCATCCTCTTCCTCTAGCACAAGACGCCCTCCATTGGCCTTCTCCCAAGCCTCGACACGTTCTCGATCATAGTCCCTCCATTCCTTATCTTGGAGCACCCCCCAAGGGAACTGACCGAAGGTGGCCATCTCTTTGGTCTGCTTAGGCTCGAAAGTGTACATAATGAAAGAGCCTTCATTGCTCATAGCTACAAGTGCTTGACACTCGTGCTTCTCGCTGTAGTAAGTAGAGTTGCGACGTGGGACGAAGCCCTCCTTGAGCAAAAAAGCGACTGCCTTGTCGAACTCTCTATCTCGAGCGAAAAGCCTAGGATCCGTAGCCCAAGCAATTGCATTGCGGTAGCGTCGCTCATCTGGCTCTATGACATACTGAATGACGTTGAAGGCCTTGCTCTTCGTCTCGAATGTCCACAAGTTAGCATTCCCTCCGATAAGCGAATTGGCCAAGCCCGATGGCTTACCGATCAGGACACTTCTACGCTGATTCTCAAAGGCCTTTACCTCTTCTTCCGTTTGATTAAAGCCTCCGTAGGGCAGTACGTAGTACATTGCACCCTCCTGCTTGATTGTGATCTTAGAGTCTCCATTGCCATCAGCATCTCTCAGGTAAAGTGTAGCTGTACGTTCGTCGTAGCTTTTGTTCTCCTCCACGATGATACGAAACTCCTTTTTCTTGGGGTTCAGTTCGTACTTGACCCAGTCGGATACAGAGCTGATCACCTCCAAATCTTCTAGATTATTATCCACAATAAACGTAATCTCTCTGGCCCACTGGTCTACCTCATAGGTCTTCTGCCCAGACTCTAGGATCTGAGCCTTGCCTAGCTGCTCTACCTCAATAGTACGAGATAGCTCACCTGCACGGACGATGACGCTTGCCTTGCGCTTCTGTAGCTCCTCGTTGGTCGCTCCCTTGAGGATAAGTTTATTGCCGCTCTTGGAGAGCTTGAGCCAACTACCGCCACCTAGGAAGGACCAATCGGTCTCTGTGGTCTTCACCTGCACCTCTACCTCCTCACCCTCTTGCTTCATCTGTAGCCGCTCCTGAACGGAAAGCTCCAAAGACTGCACCTGAGCAATCTCGATCGAGGGCTTACAAGAAACGAAAGTCCAAGAGAGCAAACATACTAGGGATAAAATATATGTCTTCATTACTTATTTCTTTTTCATTGACTACTTGGCATCTCGTAATCTTGGTGCGACCTGCACTACTACGACACTTGGTTTATTTTTGCCATCTACAAGGGTTTCGCCGATCCTAAAGAAGAACTCAATCTCTAGATCTGGGTTATAATAGCTTACAGCTCGTCCGCTATCTATCGTATCACTATAGACGAAGCCTGCCTGAGCCAGCAATGTGCGAAACTCTTTGGTCACATACAGAGATGCGGAATTATCATCCCAATAGAAGAACTGCTGGGGGTCTGCAAAACTCTCTCTAGACACCTCGAGTGCGGTGCCTGACACACGAATACTCTTTTGTCCATAGAACGGATCAGTAGGATCGACATAATTGTTGATGTAATACTCATAAGTTCTACCCAACCTATACTGACGGTACTGCCCATCACGTTCGAAAACGAGCTGTTCGTAGAACTCACGCCAATACTCTGCTGGGATCGGTTTATTGGCATCGAAGTAAAGCGGCACACGAGTCTTGCGGCTACTCTGGTCACGCTTACGCTCACGCTCCTGCGGGCTATCTCCTGCATTCTTAGGATCTCTGGGGTCATAGGGTGGGATCATCGTCCAGCCCTGTTGCTTCTGGTACTCTATGATTTCGTCCTCACGAGCCCCCTCCTTGACAATCTCGATGATGCGGTCTTCTCCCGAACCTTCTTGCCCAGAGAGCCTCCCTACGTAGAACTTAGTGATACCCAGAGGCAGCTTATCGAAACTCGGATAAGGCTTCTGCGCAGGGTAATTGGTGAATGTGATATTGGGGTTGCGTGTCGTAGTGATGATATTAACCTCCGTGTTAGTAGCATCGCTGTAGTACAGCTCATCAAGTACTTTCTTGTACCCACCACGCACCAGCATCCCTCTGATCTCCTCACCCAGTGCTCCCTTGAGGTTCTCTGGGTTTCTGTTGGTTGAGTAGACGGATGCACTCACATACTTGCCGTTCTTCACTCGATAGACGATGTAATCGAAGATCGGGCTTACAGTTTCGTACCCCCATTGAAATAGGTTACTCCTACCATCTGGCTGATTAAATAGGCGACTATAGCGCTCCGTCTCGAATAGTCGGAGTACCTCGGAGCTCACACCAAACTCTGGATAGGGCATCACGATATATAGGATAGGCAACTGATTGACCTCTACCGTATGCACGAGTTTGCCCAAGGCGTCCCTGACTTGTACCTGAGCCGTACGTGGATCTCTCGCTGAGTTCTCCCCCACTTTGATTGCGATCTCTCCTTGTAGCGTGTAGGGCGTTACCTGAACCCAGTCCTCTGTAGCAGACACCGTCCACGAGGGGGAGGAAGCATCTACATAGAAGCGTTTCTCTCCGCCAAACTGCCCAAACTTGATGGACTTCTGAGCATTAAACTCTAGCGAACGGCCACTCTGCTCAATCTGTAGCTCCTTGGTCTGACTACCAGAGGAGATTTGTACGCTGGCTAAGCGAGTATCGGTCGTCGGATTGGCCTCCACATTTAGGCGTAGCATGCTACCATCTTTACTGGCATGTAACCAGTCTTGGTCTACGAGTGCCACCCAGTCGGACGAGTTGGTCGTCACAGTGATGCTTGCCTCGGAGGCCGTGCTAGAGAACTGCAATGGCTCCGTTTGACTCAGGCTCAACGATGATGTATGAGGCTCTACCACCCTCTGGCAGGCAGGGCTAGCAAGCAAGCCTGACACTAGAATAAGGCGGAAACCCAGTTTAATAATTTGATTCATAATATTGTAGATATCTTGACATTCTTGTAACTCGGCCTAATATATCCTAAGGCTTGTAGATCGTTACTTGGCAGCGTGTCAGTTCTAGATTGGCCATGCGGATCATATTCACAGCGAGACGCAGGTTCTTGGTCTCATTGATGTAGAAGTGCGCTCCTCTACGCTGGTCGTAGGAGTGGTAAACGAAACCTGACGACTTGATCAGAGCGTCGAACTCCCTGCCCATAAAGTGCAGCCCTCCATACTTGTACATACCTTGATATTTGGGGTCTAGTGTGAAATTGACAGCGTCCAGCAGATTGGGATTATCCTCTTTGAATAGGTAATAACGTGTAAAGTAGGGGGCATGAGCGAAGTAGGCAAGCATGCCTAGAGCCTGCGTCAGGTCGTTGCTCTTCTCACCCTTCATCTCGCTCTCCCATTGCTCCACTTGGGCCTTGGTACTGCCCGCAACAAATGGGAAGCCTAGTGGCAGAGCCTCTGGCACTTGATAGCTACCCGACTGCTCTACGATAGGCGTGAAGATGAGGTAGGCTTCTTTGGCTGCATCGTCGGTGCTATACTGCAGATGCACCTTCTTCTGCTCGTTGACGAAGAACTGCGAGGTTTCGGTAGACTTGATATCTGTACGCTTGGTGTACTGCTCCTTGGCAAGGAAGTCGAGGAGCTCTGCCTTGTTGATGGCAGAGAGATCTTGAGCCACCAGAGTGGCCTTGTAGAGGAAGCGTGTACCAAGATTGACGTACTCGTAGCGCACCTGCTGGAATGCAGAGCTAACCGTCGAGAACTGGAAGTACGACACTGCTCTAATGCCTTGAATAGGATCGGCCTCCCTCGGGCGCATCGTAATGCGGCTATTGCGCTGCTCCTCAAATGCCTCGGCCTCCTCCAGATTGCTCTCCCACACCATATAGGGCAAGAAGAAGTGTGGCATGCCGTCTTGGGTGATCACGAGTGTCGTAGAGGCATTGCCAGCTTGTATCTTGAGGCTACAGACACGCGCGCCCTTGCCTTTGTTTTCGTCTAGGTTCACAATGAGCTCGCCATACCGAGGTCTAGGGAGCAGGGTTACCCAGCTAGCATCGGCAGGCTCCTTGGTTACCGTCCACTGGTCGCTGCTCGCCTTGACCCGTACACGATACTCTTGAGCTCCTCTAGGAGCATGTATCTCGTTAGGGTCGAGCGTGATTGCATTGCTCTTGTCTACCAACTGCTTGACGCCTACTTGGAGCTCCTTGCCTCCGGCCACGATCAAGATGCTTGCTAGACGCTCCTGCACCTGCGGATTGGCCAGCGCCTCGATGATGAGGATATTGCCTGCCTCTCTGAGCTTGAGCCAAGAGGCACTAGTAATGGCTTTCCATGCCGACTGATTGGTCGTGATAGGCAACGTGACCTCCTCTCCCGAGCCAGAGATGAGTAGCTCACGATCTAGGTTTACCGACAGAGTGGGTTCCTCCAAATGATCCTGCTGACAGGAACTAAGCCCCAGCAAGGTAAATAAGGAAAGAAGGAATGGGAGCTGTCTAAAAAACTTAGACATACTCCGACCTGCCCGCTCTTGCGGGCATGGCAGGGCGATAGACTTCAAGAGAGGGCTAAGTACAAGAGAAGCCCTACCCTGCCTCCTCTCACCGAGGACGACGGATACGGCTACACTCCCTACTCGCTCAATTGTGCCTAGCATCACTGCACAGACTCTAGAGTAATGTTTTCTCATAAATGTTTGAGTGGTTAAAGTCGAAATATCGGCGTAAAAGTATTCCTCACCACACTCATACACAATACCTAGAAATATCTGATTACCAACGAATAGTTAGCACAATTTGGGTATATAAACTCGAATAGCCAAGAGCCTCTATGACCATAAAGTATGGTTTTAACTACACAAAAAGCAACTAGACATACGGGTATAGAAACCTAAAATAGGCATGAAACTCTGTACAATAACACCTTAAGAAAATATCCAAAATGGCTACCTACCAATTATTAGCCCATACCTACACACTACACGGATTACTCATTTATAGGGATTTATAGGGATATCACTCTAGGCAAATAAATCGCCCAAACAGCATAAATAGGCTAGAGCGAACGAGCAGAAAACAAAAAAATATAAATTAACAGCTTACATGACGATTAATGCTTGAACCAAAATACCACGCTTACAGCACTGCGCAAAAGCCACAGCTCATATTTGCCCCCTAGAAGGCTCTGTATTGCGTCCAACCTCATTGGGGCACCTACCCCCCAGACAAACTGAGATCCCAGCCTCAATAGACTATTTACAACAAAATGAAACACAGATATTTACATATTAAATAGGGGTGAATTTACCTACTCGTGGCATATTTCTCGACATTTCTTCCCATCAATCTTGGCTGATTGGTGGACTCACTCGCCAAGATGTGCCCACCAATCCGAATAGATCTTCCCACCAATTTTCCTCGCCCCGCTGATTGAGTTTTACAAATAGGTACGGCATTAGACAAAAAACAAGCATAATGCTTTTACACTCTTTAACTAAAAAGACAGCAAATAGGAGCACTATTGATAGCTCATACCAGCCCATATGGCATAAGTATGGACAAGAAGATGTGGCATAATACGTAAACAGCTCAAGTTACTTAGTGCATTTGTGCCACACGGACTTGGTCATCGGCTTCGGCTACATACTTGAGTATGCTCCGTCAGCCCTAGTCTTCCCCCCTCATACCTCGCTCACTCTGAGGCATCTTAAAAGGGGCTATGGATAAACCCGGGTTTATCCATAGCCCCTTTGTTGGGAATAACTACTGGCTTGGAGGCTAGTAACGCTCGATAAGCTCGTCCTTGGGGCGGCGAACTTTCTTCATTGGACGCATCCAGTCACGCTCCTCATCGGAGTAGCCCAGATAGATCATGCTAACAGCCCTGTAGCCTTGCTCCCTAAGCCCAAAGATCTCATCTACATGCTCGGGACGAAATCCCTCAACTGGCGTCGAACCAATCTCCAACTCGGCAGCCTGAGCGAGAGCCAACCCCATAGCGATATAGGTCTGGCGGGCAGCATGGGCGAAGTTTTGCTCCGAGTCTTGCCCCTCGTAGTAGGCTCGCTTGAGGAAGTCCGTGTACGAAGCAAAGCGCCCCTCGGGCAACTCACGCTCCTTGGTCATACGGTTGTAAACCTCGTCGATACGCTCTGGGGTGTATCTATCCCAAGCGGCGAAAATAATGATGTGGGAGCACTCACGGGCGCACTCCACATTGGAGACTCCCTCGGAGATACGATCCTTGAGGTCCTGCCGCTCCACGACAAGCACCTTGTAGGGTTGTAGACCAGAGGAAGTAGGCGTTAGGCTAATGGCCTCGAGTATTTTTTCCAGATCTTCCTGCTTGATCTTGCGGCTAGAGTCGTAGGCCTTAACGGCATAGCGCCACTCTAGGTTCTTGAGTAATGACATATTATTAAGTTATTTATTCTAATTGTGATGTATTTCGACAAAGCGAATTACCACTATACAACCTCGTTCGAACTCATTGGGTTCATCTCTGTGGGAGCAAAAGGCTTTTTGTCCTTCCTATATAAGGCCGTATCTTTGTCCTAAACGACTCAGTACACATATAAGAAGATTATGACAGATTATCCAAAGTGCCCACAGTGCCTAGGCGAGAACACCTACTTTGATGGTACCACCTACGTCTGCCCAGACTGCGCCCACGAATTTATGCCACAGACCGAAGCCACAGAGCAGGAGGTCGACGATGTAGCCAAGGACTGTAATGGTGCACCACTCGCAGACGGCGATGCCGTGACGGTCATCAAAGATCTCAAAGTCAAAGGTTCGTCCATGGTAATCAAGCAGGGAACCAAAGTCAAGAGTATTCGCCTGACCGACAACCCCGAGGAGGTTGATTGTAAGATAGATGGCTCGGGCATTGTCTTGAAGACTTGCTTCCTACGCAAGGGATAGGGGGAGCGGCTCAATGAAAATACTCCTATGTCCTAGCCCAGAGCTATATCAGCTCTATCATCGCCCAGAGGCAATCGTCGTCATCACAGACATATTCCGCGCCTCCACGACCATAGTTACAGCCATTGCCAATGGGGCTGCTGGCATCTTTCCCGTAGCTACAACCGAGCAGGCGCAAGCTATTGGGCTGGCCAATGGCTATCTGATGGCAGCCGAACGACAAGTGCGTCGCTGCGACTTCGCCCATTTCGGCAACGATCCTCTGGAGTACACCCCAGAGGCTGTCGCCAACCAGCGCATCGTCCTGACCACAACCAACGGTACTCGCTCGCTACGCATCGCTCTAGAGGCTGGTGCGCAGCGGATCCTGATCGGGAGTTTGCTCAACCTCCCCGATACACTGGACTACTGCCACAGATCTGGCGCACAAGAGGTCCTAATCGTAGCTGCTGGTTGGCAAGGGCAGATCTCTACGGAGGACTGCCTATACGCAGGTGCATTTGCCTGCTTTGCCCGAGAGCAGGGTCTAGGAATAGCCGAGGGGGATATGGCTGTGATGATGCAAGACCTCTGGCATGGGCACTGCCAAACGATGCAGGAGCGTATGGATTACATCAAGCGCACCGAACACTATGCACGTCTCGTGCAAGCAGGCCACGCCGATGCAGCCGAGTACTGCATGACTATCGGCACACACAGCCTAGTAGTAGGGCTAGTAGATACGCAGACTGGTTTGCTAGGCAAGTTATAGCGTCTTGCGGGGAGCCCAATGGTACGCAGAGCTATGCGACTGAGTGGGCAACAAATTATTCTTCCTAGACGAAGGCAGCGAACGAACTATCAGGTACGACTCCAGCTGCGCAACCTCTCTATTCACTATGATCCCTCGAGAAATGAGCGTAGCCATCCGTTGGACGAGGTAAGGCACCTCGACCTAAAACCTCCAGTGAGGTAATCAGTGCCTCGGCACAATAGGACAAAATCAAATCCAGTTATCAAGCGTATGAAACCAATCATCTATCTGCTCTTGGCAGGAGCAGCACTACTGACAGCCTGCCAGAGCTCCAAACAAACTCAGAGTGCCACCTCTCGCCTCGACAGCTTGGAGCAAGCCCTTGACCAATCTACCGAGCCGCTGGAGCGTATTGCCCTCAAACAGGAGATCGTCGGCCTGACAATAGAAGCCGCTACACCACAAGAGCGGTGTCGGATATTCGACGATTTCGCCTCTCTAGTGGCACAAGCGGCAGATATGCTCAACGAACGTGAGAGCGACTACCTAAATCGCTATTACGAGTATCATCTAGACGAAGAGGGCAACCTCATAGAGCCACACGACAGCATCAAGCAGAGAGAGCGAAACTACGAGCAGGCAGGGCTACAACTAGAGGATGTCGGGGAGGGTATTGTCTTGATTACCCCCTCGCCTACCCTTTTCGCCAAATATCTCACCCTGCTACCGGCCTACTATCAAGAGCACTGGCAACTGCTGAGAGATGGTGAAAACTTTGCTCCCGATGCTTGCCTCAGACTAAGCTGGCGGGAGCTCGGAGATTTGATAGCTCGATACGAGGCTTACGTTAAGGCCTTCCCCGGGCAAACGGAGCTATTCGGCAGACTTAGCGAGAGCTACCAATCCCTCCAAATGGCCTATCTAGCCGGTGTAGACAACACGCCTATCGGAGACAGATCTGGGGGGCTCGACCCAGACCTCAAGGCCGAGTGGCAGCGATTTAGACAAGCATACCCAGACAGCCCAACGACTAAGCTCATCGAAGAGTCCCTCAAGCAAAAGAACTTCGACGACCCTCCTCTGCTCGTAGGACATGTATTCATGGCACAACAGAGCTCAAACTATCCTCTGTACTCGGCTTATCAAGATTGATTACACAGCTAGAACAAATAGATAAGCTCTACAAATAACATCGAGGCGAACGTAGTGTAGCCAAAGCCTCTCTCAAGACTCATATTGTACAAAAGGAACGGCAGTGTAGGTAGTCTACACTGCCGTTCCTTTTGTACATAGTTCTGACCAAACCCTCTAGAGCTTAAACTCCGCCCATAGTGGATAGTGGTCGGACATCATGAAGGATAGTTTCTGCTTGGTTAGCCCCCTATTTTTGAGTGCCGTGGCGACGAAGTCGTAGCTACCACCACGCACAAACTCGAGGGAAAGCTTGGGTTGCCCATTAGCTCCGTTGAACCACGCAATCTGATCGTAGTACTTGGTATCGTTGAATATCGAACGGCTTACCTCCTTACTCTGTAACCCCTCTGGGATATATAGCCCCTCGGAGAGGAAGGTCTGGTCAAGCAAATCACCTCGGGCCTCGATATTGAAGTCGCCAAGTATAATTAGATTTTGATGATAGGCATTGATGTCTTTCGCCCAAGACGACAGCCACTGAGCGATCCCCTTGAGTTCGTTGATGCGATCTGTCGATTTCTTGCCATAGAGCACGTGAAGAGTGATGAGAATGAAGGTCTGATGCTTGGATCGGAAACTCACCGCATAGGGCGAACGAACAAACTGCTCCTGCATCACGTTTTTGGACACGCCATTGCGCCACTCGTCAGGCACAACCAGCTCTCCAGCCAAACCCGAGAGATTGACCCTACGAGTATCGAATAGATAGGCCATGCGCTCACCATTGCCTGCATCGCCTTGGTTCACATCGGTCAGAATCATAGACCACTCGCTCCCCAAAATTTTGAGGGTATCTCTTAGTGCCCTGATGTTGGATTTAACTTCTTGGATAGCGATCACATCAAATCGCCTTAGAATCTCGGCAATACAATGTACCGAGTGCAAGTCACGCCGAGGGGTATCGCCCTCTTTGCTCATCCAGACACGTGTCAGATCGCCGAAGCCTCGGATATTCCATGTCGCAATAAGCAGGTTACGATCAAGTTGCTTAGGAGGGATTTTCTCGTCTAGATCCTTGAGTAACTCCTCTAGATTGTCCTTAACCTCCTGAGGTTGTGGTTCCAATGTTTTCATAATCCTTACTTTTCTTGTTGGGTTAGTAGATGATTGCTCTTGCCATCGTGGTGACGAAGTCCCCCACTATCTCCCACAAATGTAAGGGATTACTCGTAATACACAGTCAATGGCACCACAGATCATCACAAACGTCAAGGAGTGTTAAGAGATTAATTAGAGATTTGAGGAAATAAGCCAGAGGTTTATAAATAGCAGCGGGGTGATTGAGGGAAATTGATGGGCTGATTTCTTCAGATTGGTGGACACATCTTGGCGGATTGGTGGACTCACTCGCCAAGATTGATGGGAAGAAATGTCGAGAAATATGCCACGACTACGCAAATCCGCCCCAAGAAACACCATAAACACATAAATATCAACACATTAAAAACAGACCATTTAAGGCTAGGATCTCGGCTGTCTGGGGGTTAGGTGCCCCAATGAGGTCGGACGCAATACAGAGCCTCCTAGAGGGCAAATACGCAGTCTGGCGTTTCTTCCCTTGGCTGAAGAGCAACCCTTCAATCAACACCCAGAAGCGTAAACAAATGTATAAAATACAGAGGCAGTGCACACAGCAGATTGTAGGCCCATCAACCGCCGAATAGCGACAAGAAAAAAATTAAAATAGTTATTGCTTTGAGATGAATTTAATTCTAACTTTGCCTTTTCCGAGGATCTTCTAGAGAAAATCGGTCGGAAGCCTTATGGCACATAACTTTAAGGGGTACAATACTACCACTCAAGTCCGTTGTATTAGGCTGTCGTCCTCTAGATGCCTACAGGCAAAACCAATTTAATAAGCAAATCAAACAACTATGACGCAGGTCTACCATGTGCCAGTCATGCTGCAGGAGTGCCTAGACGGTATGGATATCCGCCCAGAGGGTTGCTACATCGATGTAACCTTCGGAGGGGGCGGACACTCTCGTGCCATACTCGATCGCCTAGGAGCAGAGGGACATCTGTACTCGGTCGATCAGGACGCCGATGCGCTAGCCAACATAGCTCCGCACCCTTCATTCACTTTCATAGCATCAAACTTCAGGCACATAGACCGCTTCATGGACTACTATGGACGGCTGGGGCAGGTAGACGCCATACTAGCAGACCTAGGAGTATCATCGCATCACTTCGATGCTCAAGAGCGGGGGTTCAGCTTCCGGACAGAGGAGCCCCTGCTAGACATGCGTATGAATGCTCGCTCTGGGCTCTCGGCCAGAGATGTCCTCAACGACTACGAGGAGGAGCGACTAGCCGACCTCATCTACAACTACGGAGAGCTGCGCCAGAGCAGACAGATTGCTGGCCGCATCTGCCGTGCACGCCAAGAACGACCTCTCTCGACCATAGGCGATCTGCTCGAGGTTGTACGCCCCTGCATCAGCCCAAGAGAGGAAAAGAAGCAGCTAAGTATGCTCTTCCAAGCCTTACGCATAGAGGTCAATGACGAGCTTGGTGCTCTAAGAGATATGCTGGAGGCCTCCAAGCGCATACTCCGCCCCGGGGGGCGCCTCGTGGTGATGACCTACCACTCTCTGGAGGATCGCATCGTCAAGAATTTCTTCAAAGAGAGTGGTCAGCCAGATACTCAAGCACAGATCTATGGCTCGGCTCGCTCGCCTTGGCAGATGATCACACGTAAGCCTATCACACCCTCGAGAGAGGAGGAGGCACTCAACCCTCGCAGCCGTAGCGCTAAGCTACGAGTAGCTCAGTGGCAACCACATTAACCACTGCACCACATACATATTACCTCGTATATATAGTAAAGCCCACATCACTATGACTGACGAAAGCCAACGACACCCAAGCGATATGGAGGCGCTCATCGAGCGTGCCCATCAAGATGCTCACGAGGAGAAGATGACAACGCAGAGCTCAGCGACACAGGGCGATGAGCACGCCCAGCTCAGCGACGAGCAGCGAGAGCGCAGAGAGGCCGTACTCAAGCGGATTAGCGACCTAACGGAAGATGATACTACTACTGACTCTCTGAAGATAAGCGAGTGGATACAAACCAACGGCTCTAGGCTCGTACGACGCTTTGGCCTCTTCGGCATATTCTGCATAGTGCTATCGCTGCTGGCGGTGTTTTGGGGCGTCTATGTGCCCATGGTAGATCGTAGGGTAAGCAAACTAGAGCAAGAACTAGAGGATATCCGCTACAAGTCCCTATTCACCACGGCAGAGCTTATTAAGCATGAGCAGATCAGCACCATTACCCAAAACATCGAGAGTTTTGGGCTCGACCTTGAGCCCTCGACATACCCTCCCTACGAGATCGTGAACCACTCGGCACAAACCTCCAAATAGCACTCGGCATGGACAAGAAACAGCGTGTTACCCCACAACTCATCTATTGGCTGTTCGGGATAGGGTTTGCAATTATCCTCGTCGCTATATGTGCCAAGATGATCTTGATGATCACGGGGCAAGACGGCGAGCAGTGGCGCAAAGTCGGGCAGACACTGCACCGCCCAGAGCCCATACAGTTGGAGCCCATACGTGGCTCTATCTACGCCTCGGACGGCCGTCCCGTGGCGATCACGGCACCCTCCTACAGACTATATCTAGACTTCAATGCTGGAGCCATCCGCTTGGCGCACAACGACAGCCTCAAGATGCCCAAAGACAGTGTGCTGAGAGCCAAACGCCAAGCCCTACGCAACCAGCTTAGCCGAGAGCTAGACTGGCTAGAGGTGCGCCTCGATAGCCTCTACGGCATCAAGACCAAGCCACAGAGAGAGCGCTGGAGCAAAGCCTTCCGCAAGAAGCATCGCTACTGCCTCGTAGCTCCTCTCGACATCAGCTACCTAGATCTGACTCAGATCCTAAGCCAAGCCCCCTTTGCCCACCACTACGAGCATGGGCGCCTCAAAAAGAAGAGCCTGCTGCGCCAAATGCTCATCACCGAGGAGCGCTCCAAGCGCATCAACTCTTTCGGCTCGCTCGCTCTGCGTACCATTGGCTCTGTCTATGCAGAGAAAAAGGACGGCCTCTCGCAGGGCAAACAAGGCCTAGAGCTACACTACGACTCTCTGCTTCGGGGGCAAATAGGCGAGGGCGTCAAGCGCTACAATGCACAGCGCTACAACCTCAAGGTAGTCACGCCTCCTAGATCTGGTATGAACATCTACACGACGCTCGACATGAACAAGCAGAATCTGCTCGAGGGCATAATGCGTAATCGGCTCGGCAGCCTCAAAGCGGGTAGTGGCACTGCTGTGCTGATGGAGGTGCAGACAGGTAAGGTGCTAGCCATAACTAACCTCGAACGCAACAGCGAGGGAGTATATCGTGAGACGATGAACTATGCCGTGTCGGACATGAGCGAGCCGGGCTCAACCTTCAAGGTAGCCTCTATGATGGTCGCCCTCGACGACGGAGTAGTCAGTCCCTCGGACAGTATCGACGTGGGCAATGGTGGTTGGACGGTGGGCAAGCGCCTTCTCAAAGACCACAACTACGGGCGAGGCTACGGACGTATCTCCGCCTCGCAGGTCATCGAGCGATCGAGCAACGTAGGTGTAGCCAAAATCATCGTCAAGGGCTACGCCAATCGCCCCGACGACTATGTGCAGAAGATCCGTGACCTAGGCTTCGGGCTAGACCTAAAGCTAGAAATACCGGGGGCGGCTCAGGCCAAAGTGCGCAAGAGAGCAGACAATCCCAACCGCTGGTATGGGACGACGCTGGCGTGGATGAGCTTCGGCTACGAAACGCAGATACCGCCTATCTACACACTCGCCTTCTTCAACGCCATCGCCAATGGGGGCAAACTCATGCGCCCCTACATGGTCACTCAGATACGTGACGACGAGGGTGAGATCGTCGAACAGCAAGAGCCGACCGTACTCAAAGAGAGTATCTGTAAGCCTACGACACTCTCTGCACTACAAGATATGCTCCGCAAGGTCGTAACCGATGGAACTGGGCGCAGCCTACGCACCGATGTCGTGGCCATTAGTGGCAAGAGTGGTACAGCTCAGATTGCCCAAGGCGGTAGCTATAGCGGCCCAGATGGCAAGACGCACCAAGTTTCGTTCTGTGGCTACTTCCCTAGCGAGGCGCCACGCTACTCAATGATTGTGGTTATCCGTAATCCCTCCAAAGAGTTCGCCGCTGGCGGAGGCTCTATGGCTGGCCCTGTGATCCGTGATTTGGCTGAGCGCCTCATCTCTATGGAGACGCCACGTAGCCTAGATTCTATCCCACAACCCTCTATTGCGCAGCAGCGTATGGCCATAACCTCGGGGAGGAAAGGCACGCTACAAGCCCTGCTACATCAGGTAGACGGGCGGTACCAAGCCAACACCGAGATTGCTGCCGAGGAGTATATCCACCTAGACACCGAGCTCCACGAACACAAGCTCCCCAAGGCTCCAGCAGGATCAGTACCCAATGTCGTAGGGCAGAGTGCAACAGACGCGACACACACACTGCTGAGCCGAGGCTATATCCCTCGCTTCTCGGGTAGCGGTCGAGTCGTAGGGCAGAGTGTCCCAGCAGGCGCCAAGGCCAAGCAAGGCACCAAAATCAACATCACTCTAGGACAATAAGCATCAAGAAAAGGGTTCGGCAAGCCTAGGTTCTGCCGACCATCAAACTCATTCTCAACTATGTTATTGACAGAACTACTGCGGGCGACGGCCTCTAGAGGCATACAGCCAGAGCAGATCCCATACGAAATCCTTGGCTCGGCCGAGGGCGTAGAAATAACGGCATTAGCCGAGGACTCACGCAAAGTGAGCGAGGGTACTGCATTCGTGGCCGTACGTGGCGTGGCTGTAGACGGACATAGCTACATAGACAAGGCCATAGCCTCTGGAGCCAAGGTGGTAGTGACTCAAGAGCGCCCCGAGGCACCTCGGCCGGATGTGTGCTACATCGTCACGCCAGATAGTAGAGAGATGCTCGGGCGTATGGCCTCGGCTTGGCACGGACACCCTAGCCAGTCGCTCAGGGTAGTAGGTGTGACGGGGACCAATGGCAAAACAACTATCGCTACCCTACTCTACAAGCTGTATATGTCTGCAGGCTACCCCACGGGGCTCATCAGCACCGTACGCAACTATGTCTGCTCCGAGGCAATAGACACTACCCACACCACTCCCGGCGCACTAGAGCTACAAGCATTGCTGGCTCGCATGCGTGATGCTGGGTGCTCCTTCGTCTTCATGGAGGTGAGCTCGCACGCTGTGGAGCAGAGGCGCATCGCAGGGCTCTGCTTCGAGGGGGGTATCTTTACCAACCTCACGAGAGATCATCTCGACTACCACGGCACACTCAAGGAGTATCTCTATGCCAAGAAGCGCTTCTTTGACCTCCTGCCTAGAGAGGCTTTTGCCCTAAGCAACGCCGACGATCGCAATGGCGAGATCATGCTACAGAATACCTCTGCCAGACGCAAGCTCTATGCGCTACATACTCTGGCTGACTTCAAGGGACGTATCCTAGAGCAATACGCAGACAGTACTCTGCTCGAGCTCGATGGGCAGGAGATATCGGTACGCCTAGTAGGAGCCTTCAATGCCTACAACCTACTAGCTGTCTATGCTACCGCTTGTTTGCTAGGAATGCCTAGAGAGGAAGCACTACGCTACCTCTCGACACTAACCTCTGTCGATGGTAGGCTCGAGGCACTACGATCGCAGAGGCGAGGCTATACCGCCTTCGTGGACTATGCACACACCCCCGATGCTCTGAGCAATGTGCTACAAACTCTCGACGACCTAAGGCAAGGAGCACGGCAGAGTGATGCTCGCATCATCTGCGTCGTGGGCTGTGGTGGAGATAGGGATCGTGGGAAGCGTCCGCTTATGGCCATGGAGGCGCTCCGCTATGCCGACCTAGTCATCTTAACCTCGGACAACCCACGCAGCGAAGACCCCGAGGCTATTCTAGATGAGATGCAGGCAGGCATTGGAGTTGGAGATGAGTACCGTGTACAGCGTATCACCGATCGAGCCAAGGCGATACAAGCAGCTTGCTCGATGGCTCAGCCACACGACCTAGTGCTCGTGGCAGGTAAGGGGCACGAAGCCTATCAAGAAGTGAAGGGCGTACGCCACCCCTTCGACGACAGGGAAGTCATTCGCCAGCAGTTTACCACCGAGTAGCAGTACTCTCTGCACTAGCTCTACAGATAAATATCATCACTATGCTATATCATTTATTCGACCTTGTCCAAGACTGGGGTATCCCCGGTAGTAGACTTTTTGCTTATGTTTCTTTTCGTACTGGGCTAACCTTGATCCTTGCGCTCTTAATCACGACGATACTAGGGCATAAGATCATTCGCTACCTGCAACGCTTACAGATCGGGGAGAGCATTCGCGACCTAGGTCTAGAAGGCCAGTTGGCCAAGCGTGGTACCCCAACAATGGGTGGTCTAATAATCATTCTAGCCATTCTAGTCCCTACCCTGCTTTTCGCTCGGCTAGACAATATCTACATTCTGCTGATGATCCTCACCACCATACTGATGGGGCTACTCGGCTTCCTTGACGATTACATCAAAGTCTTCAAAAAAGACAAAGAGGGTCTACCCGGGCGATACAAGATCGTAGGGCAAGTATTCCTCGGCCTAGTCGTAGGACTAACCCTATATCTAAGCCCTGCTGTCGTAATCAAGGAGAATAGCGAAATCACGACCCACAGTGGCACGAGGGAAATCCACTTCTCTCAAGTGGATAGCAAGAGTACCCAAACCACTATCCCATTCGTCAAGAACAACAATCTCGACTATGCCAAGCTCCTACCCCTAGCAGACGGTACGACCAAGACTCTACTAGGGTGGGCGATCTTCGTAGCGATGACGGTTTTCATTGTGACCATGCTCTCCAACACGGTCAATCTGACGGACGGTATCGATGGCCTAGCCTCTGGCTCTTCGGCGATTGTGGGCGTTGTACTTGGGGTATTGGCCTATGTATCGTCACACTTCCAGATGGCGAGCTACCTCAACATCATGTTTATCCCCGGAGCAGAAGAGCTGGTAATCTTCGCAGCGGCTTTTGTGGGTGCAACGCTCGGTTTCCTTTGGTATAATGGCTTCCCAGCTCAGGTCTTCATGGGCGACACAGGGAGCCTTACACTAGGGGGAATCATCGGTGTATTTGCGGTAATCATACGCAAGGAGCTACTACTACCTATACTCTGTGGGGTTTTCATCATGGAAGGAATATCCGTTATCCTACAAGTAACTTACTTCAAGTACACCAAGCGCAAGACAGGCGAGGGGAAACGAATCTTCCGTATGTCCCCTCTACACCACCACTATCAGAAGGGAGCAAATAGTGGTATCGAGTGTCTGTGGAATAAACCACGTACGGCACTCCCCGAGGCTAAGATCACGATGCGCTTCTTCCTCATTGGTATTATCCTCGCTGTACTAACGGTAGTAACCCTCAAAGTACGCTAGGCAGACCAATCTAATAGCCCAAGGTTAAACAGAGGGCGGCTAGGCAATATCATTGGTTTTGCCTAGCCGCTCTACTCATTGTAATACCGTGCAGAAACGAACTCCCAAAGAGATCGCTGGCTCTTTGGGGCTTTTTGAGTAAGTTTGTGCTCCGTATTAATAGGAAAAGCAAACTTAATGAGTGGCAGATCGCTAGCCGAGGAGCTAGAGCAGGTCATACAAAATAGGGCAGGACTATTCGCCTACTGTAGCCCGGGGACGTGTGTCCCTAGGCTTTTTCTATTTGCCACTGACGAGATACGGACATATTGCTCGTGGGCATCGCTCCCCGATAGCAAGGGCTTCCTAATAGCTCCTTTTGCTCTATCACCCTCCACACCCATTGTTTTCCTCCCTTTAGACGGCAAGACCGACTTAGCTCAAGACTATATCTGGCCTACAGTCACCGAGGCTCCCAGTGAGCAACAGCTCCGACATGAGCCAACGGAGGCTTACCGCCACGCCTTCGGGACATTCGCCCAAGCCTTAGCTTCAGGGCAGTTCGACAAGCTCGTACTTGCTCGGCAAAAAACCTCTGCCATGCAGGCACCTATCGATCCCATAGCGACTTTCGCCTGCGCCAGTAAGCTCTACCCAGATGCCTATACATATATATTATATACCCCCGCCACTGGGCTATGGCTTGCTAGCACTCCAGAGCTCCTGCTCTCGGGGAGCTACAATAGCTGGCAGACAATGGCTCTGGCTGGCACGCTACCAGCGGAGGCTATTGAACGAGGCGGATGTTGGAGCGACAAGAACATTCGCGAGCAAGCCCTCGTGACTACCTACATCTGCGACAGGCTTTCCTCTCTAGACATAGAAACTCATACGAGTACTCCCTACACCGTCAGGGCAGGACGACTAGTCCATTTGCGTACAGACATTGCTTTCTCCTTGGCAGAGAGTAACTCTATCGGGCAGCTGGTCGGGTCCCTACATCCCACTCCTGCTGTATGTGGCCTACCCAAGGAAGAGGCAATGCAGTTCATCATAAGCCACGAGCCAGAGGGGAGAAGCTACTACTCTGGTTGCCTAGGACTCATTGATCCCGAGGGGAATACAGCCCTCTACGTCAATCTAAGGTGCTTGAGCATCGAGAGCGGAGTAGCTAGGCTATACGCAGGCGGAGGATTGCTACCCAACTCAACGCTACAAGACGAGTGGCTAGAAACCGAGCGGAAGATGCAAACCATGGGAGCGGCACTCAGATAATAGATACAAAACCATGTACTCGGACAAACCCAATATACTACAGCTAGTAGCCCTACTCAAGACACATGGCATACGCCAAGTGGTGCTATGCCCCGGTAGCCGCAATGCAGCCATCGTGCATAGCCTAGCAGTGGATGCAGACTTTGTATGTCATCGGGTTACGGACGAGCGTAGCGCAGGCTTCTATGCCATAGGCTTGGCTCTCTCTACGCAGAGCCCAGTGGCGGTGTGCTGTACCTCGGGGAGTGCAGTGGTCAATCTATTCCCTGCCGTTACCGAGGCTTACTATCAGGGCGTCCCGCTTGTCTTGATCACAGCAGATAGACCAGAGGCATGGATCGGACAGATGGACGGACAGACAATGCCTCAGCGGTCAGTCTTTGGCTCACTTGTGCACTCTAGCGTTTATCTCCCAGAGGGCAAAGACGAGGAGGAGCTCTGGCACATCAATAGGCTCATCAACGAAGCTCTACTCGCAGCGACTCATCATGCAGGAGGGCCAGTACACATCAACGTTCCGCTCTCCGAGCCACTATTCAACTTCACGACTAAGCAGTTACCCAAGGTGCGTACCATACGCCGCCTCTCTCTCTCGGCTCTGTCGGATAGCTCTGGAGCGAACAACCTAATCAGGCAGCTCAAACAGATTGGCGCACAAGCAAAGCGCATTATGATCCTCGTCGGTCAGCTTCCTCCCTCCCAAAGGCAAACACTTCAGCTCCTAGAGGCTCTGCTGCCCAAAGCTGTACTCCTCAAGGAACACTTGTCAGGGCAAATCGACTCAACGAGTGAATTTATAGATAACTTCGACGCCCTGCTCGCTGGCCTTAACTATATGGAAGCCAACGACTACTGCCCAGATCTACTCATCACTCTAGGTGGACATATTGTATCGAAGCGAATTAAGCAATTCGTTCGTTCATACAAACCTCGTGAGCATTGGCACCTATCCCCTAGGGGTGAGGTAGTAGACCTATTCGGTGGGCTTACCTTAGTTATCGAGGGGGAGCTCAAGAACTGGGAAGGTTGCCTTTTTGACGAGGCAATACACTGGGGTGATAGTAGCTACCGCCAGCTCTGGCAGGAACACTCTAGCCGACTAACCCAACCTCAATTCCTCTACTCGGCCATGCAGGCTGTCGGCTCGCTACTCGCTCTGATGCCTAACGGATGTGCCATACATCTGGCTAATAGCTCTGCCGTACGTCACGCTCAGCTCTACCCTCTACCTCACGATACCGAGGTCCTGTGCAATAGAGGGATTAACGGGATTGAGGGCTCGCTCTCAGCGGCTCTGGGTTATGCTAAAGCATCGGAACGTACAAACTTCATCATCATCGGTGATCTAAGCTTCTTCTACGATATGAACGTGCTTGGGGCAGACAAGGTCGGGGAGAACGTGCGCATCCTACTGCTCAACAACTCTGGGGGAGGCATCTTCAGAGGCCTACGCGGTATGCCACACGATGCGCCAAGCTTCGGGAGTATTATGGGCGCTCATGGACAATCGGCTAAGGCTTGGGCGGAGGACTGTGGATTGGTCTACCATGCGGTGCGCTCCAGCGAGGAGCTAGAGCAAGTCCTACCAGCCCTCTGCTCAGAGGAGGCGTCGAGCCCTCTCGTCGTGGAGGTATTTACCTCTATGGACGAGGATACAGAGCTACTACAAGCATATTACCAACAATTATAAAAGCATAAGATTATGGCTAAACGAGAATGGACTACAATCCGTGAGTACGAAGAGATTCTCTTCGACTTCTATGGCGGCATCGCCCGTATTACGATCAACCGAGAGCGTTATCGCAACGCATTCACCCCAACGACCACAGCAGAGATGAGCGATGCCCTGCGCATCTGTCGTGAAGAGGCCGACATCAATGTCGTAGTCATCACTGGGGCAGGAGATATGGCCTTCTGCGCTGGTGGCGACCAAAACGTCAAAGGCAAGGGCGGCTACATCGACAAGAACGGCGTGCCACGCTTGAGCGTCCTAGATGTACAAAAACAGATCCGCAGCATTCCCAAGCCCGTCATCGCAGCAGTCAATGGATTTGCCATAGGCGGCGGACACGTCTTGCACGTGGTTTGCGACCTTACCATCGCCTCTAAGAATGCTCGGTTCGGACAGACTGGACCTCGTGTGGGTAGCTTCGATGCTGGCTTCGGGTCATCTTATCTAGCTCGTATCGTAGGACAGAAGAAAGCTCGTGAGATCTGGTTCCTCTGTCGCCAATACGACGCACAAGAGGCTCTAGACATGGGGTTAGTCAATAAGGTGGTTGCACTCGAAGACCTAGAAGACGAATATGTACAGTGGGCAGAGGAGATGATGCTGCTCAGCCCTCTGGCTCTACGTATGATCAAGGCAGGTCTTAATGCCGAGCTAGACGGTCAAGCTGGTATTCAGGAGCTAGCAGGCGATGCTACGATGCTCTACTACCTCACAGATGAAGCTCAGGAGGGTAAGCACGCATTCCTAGAGAAGCGCAAGCCTGACTTCAAGAAGTTCCCCAAGTTGCCCTAATCCCACTAGGCAAAAAAATGGAAGCCCTCGGCTAGCGCATTCTTTAGAGATGCTAGCCGGGGGCTTCCATTTTATATATTCAGAAGTTACTTTCTGATAAAGGTTCGGCTATCGCCTTGAGCTTGTGGAAGAATAAGCATATCGGCGATATTGACATGATCGGGGGCCCCAATCATAAAACATAGACAGCTTGCGATGTCTTCACCCGTGAGGGGTTGGTAGCCATCGTACACTTTATCCGCCCGCTCTTGATCTCCGTGAAAGCGAACGAGGGAAAACTCTGTATTAACAGCACCTGGAGCGACCTGCGAAACTTTAATTCCCTGCCCTACTAGGTCTACACGCATGCCTCGAGTTAGGGCATCGACTGCGTGCTTGGTAGCACAGTAGACATTACCATTGGGGTAGACTTCCTTACCAGCAATGGAGCTGACATTGATAATATGCCCCGACTGCTGCCTGAGCATATAGGGGATAATAGCCTTAGAAACATAGATCAAGCCCTTGAGATTGGTATCGATCATCGCTTCAATATCCGAAAAGTCAGCTGTGTCGAAACCGTCCAACCCAGAGGCTAAACCCGCATTGTTGATAAGAACGTCTATACGCTCCACACTCTCGGGCAGCTTGGCGAAAGCGACATCGACAGCCACCTTATCTCGCACATCGAGAGTGATAGTGTGTACAGATGTACCAAGTAGCCGCAGCTGCTCGGCAAGTGTAGCAAGGCGCTCCTCACGTCTGGCTGCTAGAATGAGCTTGCCACAGCCTTTTTGAGCCAGCATGCGGGCAGTTGCTTCACCAATGCCAGAGGTTGCTCCCGTGATTAGAACGCAAATGTTTTGGAGATCTTTCATTTCGTTTTAGAAGTCTAATGTGTTTATATTAATAGGCTCAGACAAGCGACTCATCATAGATGAATCACTTGATCACAAGCCTCGGCTACCGCTGAGTGATGTGTGATGAATAAGATGATACGTCCGCCAAGATGCTGGCGTAGATTTTTTAGAAACGCCTGCTCTGTCGCTCCGTCTAGAGCGCTCGTTGCCTCATCTAGCAGGAGGATACGCCCGGGGCGCAGGAGGGAGCGTGCGATAGCGATGCGCTGTGCTTGTCCCTCAGAGAGGCCAGCGCCTCGCTCCCCTAGTACTGTATCCAGACCATGAGGTAGATCGAAAACGAAGTCTGCCGATGCAATCGATAGTACTTCTCTCAGGCGCCGATCATCGGCCGTAGCATCGCCCACCAATAGGTTATCCCGTATCGTACCGCTGAAGAGGGAATTACCTTGTGGCACGTAGATGAAGTTGGAGCGTGTCGCCTCGCTGATCCGCAACGTACGCTGCTCCGAGATCAGCTCCAAGCGCCCCTCGGTAGGGTGCACCAAACCAAGTAATAGGCGCAGCAGTGTGGTCTTGCCAGCACCAGTGCGCCCCATCACCGCAACCATGGAGCCAGCCTCTACCGACATCTCGAAGTCACGGAAGACCCAAGGACTATCCTCTTCGTAGCGGAAGCTCACCTGCGAGGCCCTCAGACGAAGCACCTCGCTAAGAAGCGTACGCTTATCTCTCTGCTCGACCTTAAACTCAAGCAAATTGACTAGACGATCGATCCCAGCCTTGGAGGCTATGATAGTAGGGAGCGACCCCATAAGGTCGATCATCGGACGCTGAATACGATTGACCAACTGCAAGAAGATCGTCATCATACCAAACGTGATCGTCCCATGCTTAAGTCCATAAGCACTCCAAAGAAAAGCAATGATATAGCCACCACTAAAAGCGGCACTAACCATCATGTTGGCATAGATGGTCAGACCTATACGTTGGCGGACGTTGCGGTAGAGCTTCCCTTGGTTCAAGCGCAGGTGGTCAATCTCAGCCTCTTGCCGCTCAAAGGTGCGAATGACTGTCTGATTGCCCAAAGCCTCCTGCATCTGCGAGTTGATGCGACTCTCGGTCTGCTTGATCTGATTGCTAAAATCAAGCATACGACGGTAGAAAGCCTTACTAAAAAGCAGGACAAGTGGCATGCCGACCCCAAGGATAATGGCCAATACAGGGCTCAGGACATAGAGCATGACCAAAGATGCTGCAAGCTGAGCTCCGCTGAGTATGAAGTTGGGCAGAGCACTCGTCAAGAGCATCACCAAATCGTCCGTATCCTTAATAATACGGGTGAGCATATCGCCACTATGGATCTGTCCAAGACTCTGCCAGCGAGCATAGAGAAGATGTGAGAATACTTTGAGCCGAATGGTATTACCCATCAAAGTAGATGTACGCCCTATAAGCCAGATATTGCACAGACGCAGTAGAGCTTGGGCGGCGAGGGTAATAATCAGCCAAATAGAATACTGAACCCAGCTCCCCTGCATATCCCCCGTAGCAATATCAATGACACACTTGCCCAGCCACACAAAAAGTAATGCAGCGGCGATGTAGGCAAAGCCCACAAGGATCATCAAGATCAGCGACCACTTGTAGCCTCGGACGAGATAGCGAACAAACTCAAGCATAACTTCTAATCTTATTTAGGAGTCTTGGCAAATAGCAATTTGATACGATTACTGATAGCTACCAGCGGAGTCATACGGATATGCTCTGGAGCTACTGCACCGATACGCAGGCTCCGGGCGAAAGTTTTGCGAAACATAAACCAACGTCTAAACCAGATATTGGAGAACTTCTTGCCTGCGAAGGTTTCCATACCGAAGTTCCCTCCTCGGAAGATGTCTTGAATAATGAGATCGGATAGACGAATACTCTCCTCGTCTTGTGGCAAGTCGAAAGGGAATATCTCGGGGCGTACACCTAGGTAGCGCACAGTCGTCAGGGCAAATAGGCGCATAGGGCGAAGCAAGTCTAGCTGATCGGCCAGCATCTGGTATTGATCGACATCTAGCTCATCTTGATGGTCGGTAAGCAAAACGATCCAGTCACAAACCTGTCTTAGCCCGATGCCAAGATAGCAGAAATGGTGAAGAATATGCTGGAAGACGTAGACGGCATTGAGCTCTTTGGGAAGTGTGCGGTAGGTTAGCCCCTCGAGCTCTAGCAAAGCGAAGTCGTCTTGTTCTATCAGAGGGCGAAGCATCTGGGCAAAAGCTCTGTCGTAACGTTTCTGACCAAAGTAGGCAGGGACTCTATGGTTCTCCACAGCTACCTTGCCTCTATAGTAGAGTTGCTCGTAGAGGGAATGCCCGATGAGGCGATAGCCTTGGGCTACCGCCCACTCATTGGCTCGCTCATAGTCGCCCGTACGGTAGAGATAGAGGTCTAGGTCGCCCGAGCTACGCAGTAGGGGCTGAGGATAATAGTAAGCAAGGGTTTGCCCTTTGAGCAGGACAAAGGGCAGATCCTCGGCTTCGTAGTCTGCACGTACAGCTTGTAGGGTCTGATTGATGCGTTTGTTTCCTCGCTCTACCATATCAACCTGTAGGGCCAAACGTAAGCGAAATTCCCGATCTTGTGGCACCGCCTCTCTAGGCAAGCTCAGAATACGGTCTGCGACAAGTGCAGGCACGCTCTGCCTGAGTGCTGTGCGCTCAATAGCTCGCCATTGCTCATCGGACACCCCGTCGAATAGGGAGGCCTCTGGCGGCTGATTATGTATGGCGGAGGATAGAAGATGGAGGAATAAACGCTCCTCGGCTGTGATCACGGACATACGCTTGGTTGGGCAGATAGGCTACGAAAAAGTGCTAGACGGAGGCTAGGCTTAGCTAGGATTGTACGCAGACAGGGAGCAGTACTGGCACAGGGCTCACTCAAGGATCCCAACCTCTCTGAGTTTGTCTATCAGTTTAGCCACATCGGCTAGTGCCTCCTCATAGCTAACCTCATAACGCTCGGTCAAGAGCTTAGCCCAGAGCTCAGCATCAAACTCTTTGCCCTGTACAGACTCGATGAGGTAGACAGCCGTTTCGTTTAGACCAATAGCCTTCGTGTAGTCAAGGTGATCGCCTACATCAGCGATCATGATATATTCGTCTGCTATCTTACGCAGGGACAAATTGTCTTTTACTCTCATATTTACTTAGGATTTCTCTCACAAAGATACGAAATATCCATACAGCAGAGGCTGTACTGCCTCTCATCACGATGAGATAAGCAGCACAGCCTCTATGCCCAAAACTCGAATTACCTACTTCTTGCGGAAAAGGCCTACCACAAAAAGGATAACGCAGGCACCAATGGTAGACACCACAAGCTGTGGCCAGAAGCTCTCGCCAGCCTCGGCGCCCAATAGGCTATACACCAGCCCACCAACGACGCTACCAAGCAGCCCCAAGATCATGCTCTTGAGCCACCCCATAGAGCCCCCACGCATTATAGCCGAGCCAATAAGACCCGCAAGCAATCCGACAATGATTGTTCCAATCCATCCCATAGTTTTATCAATTTTTCGAGTTAAACAATATGTATATCCTTCCATCTTCTCCGTCAAGTAAATGCTAGAGTACAATAAATACTCTGCACAAAAACCTAAAACGAGAACGGGATATACCGCTAATTTACGAATAAATATCCGAATTTGCAAAAAAGTTTAACCCAAAGCCTCCATTTAGTCCATATCTACAGGCGCCACTTACCCCGATTGAGCTCGTTGAGCAAATAGCCTCCGCAGATCCCTGCAAACCCTCCCACAAGACCCGAGCCTTGAACCCCCGATAAATAAACGCTTGGCAGCACGACAAGGGGGATCATCGCCACGAGCAATAGGGCTAGGTAGCGCACACGCACCCCTCTCTTTTCCCTTAGATAGCGCACGAGCACGAGAGCGACATAGCAAACAACAGTAGCTATAAGCACCTCTAGCACAAAATCAGCCCAATAAGATCTCGACTCCATACAAAGTATTTTTAAGGCATTCTGTATTCTTAGTAGCTATTTACATCGTATACACAAAGATAACTATTCTCATCGGGAGAAATAATGTAGACAACACACGAAGAGATGCACCAGAGTAGAAGTATCTAAGTGATGCAACGTATCTTGGTGGATTTGTGGCAAATTCATACCTTTGCATAAAAGATTTAAGATATTTATCCGCAATTAATAAAGAAGACGATGACAATCGAACAGTTTAATTTCTCTGGTAAGAAAGCATTCGTGCGTGTGGACTTCAACGTACCTCTAGATGCTGACTTCAACATCACCGACGACACACGTATCCGTGCCGCTCTACCTACCCTCAAGAAGATCATTGCCGATGGTGGTTCTGTGATCATTGGTTCGCACCTAGGCCGTCCCAAGAAGGTAGAGGACAAGTTCTCTCTGCGCCATATCCTCGCTCACGTATCTAAGCTCCTAGGCGTAGAGGTACAGTTCGCCAACGACTGCATTGAGGCAGAGGCTGTAGAGAAGGCTGCTGCACTCAAGCCCGGCGAAGCTCTACTGCTAGAGAACCTCCGTTTCTATGCAGAAGAAGAGGGTAAGCCACGTGGTCTAGCCGAGGACGCAAGCGACGAAGAGAAGGCCGCAGCCAAGAAGGCTGTCAAGGAGAGCCAGAAGGAGTTCACCAAGAAGCTCGCTGCTCTAGCAGACTGCTATGTCAATGACGCTTTCGGCACTGCACACCGTGCACACGCCTCTACGGCTCTGATCGCTGCATACTTCGACAAGGACAATAAGATGTTCGGCTACCTCATGGGTAAGGAAGTGAATGCTGTGGCTAAGGTTATGGAAGACATCAACCGCCCATTCACAGCGATCATGGGTGGCTCTAAGGTATCTAGCAAGATCGACATCATCGAGAACCTGCTGGGTAAGGTGGACAACCTCATTCTCACTGGAGCTATGACCTACACCTTCTTCAAGGCTGAGGGCGGCAACATCGGCAACTCTCTCTGCGAAGACGACAAGCTAGACCTAGCTCGTGAGATCGTAGCTAAAGCTAAAGCCAACGGTGTAAACCTCGTCCTAAGCACAGACTCCAAGATCGCTGATGCTTTCGCCAACGATGCCAAGACCGATTTTGCTCAGAACGACAATATCCCTGCTGGCTGGATTGGTATGGATATCGGCCCCGACAGCATCAAGGCATACGCCGAGGTGATCAAGGCCTCTAAGACGATCCTATGGAATGGCCCAACGGGCGTATTCGAGATGGACAACTTCGCCGATGGTACTCGTGCGGTAGCCGAAGCGATTGCTGATGCTACGGCAGCTGGCGCATTCTCTCTTGTGGGTGGTGGCGACAGCGTTGCTGCAGTGAATAAGTTTGGCTTTGCCGACAAGGTATCCTATGTATCTACTGGTGGTGGCGCTCTTCTAGAGGCCATCGAGGGTAAGAAGCTACCCGGTATCGCAGCTATCGAAGACTAAGCAGCAGACAATAGCTAACATCACATAAAAAGGGGCTGTGGCAAAAATGAATTTCGCCACAGCCCTTTTTGCGTGTTTCAGAATGTGTAAAATGCAAGGATTGCATAAGCCGAGAGTAGAGCGGAGTTTACTCCAGCTATGACGAGGCGAGCAATCGTGCGTGAGAGGACTCTAAGACTGAGCTAAAGGAAGCATACTGAAGTATGCAACCGAGCCAAATGTCGCAAGCAACACCGCCTTTTGTTTTATCTATTCTAAGCGTCTACTCCTCTATTGGGCAGGAATCAAGTCGAATCCCGTGTAAGGCACGAGTGCTTTGGGGATACGAATGCCCTCGGGCGTCTGATGATTCTCCAGCAGAGCTGCTACGATACGTGGCAGAGCTAGAGCACTACCGTTGAGCGTATGCACGAGCTGTACACCTGCCTCGCTATCACGGTAGCGGCACTTGAGGCGATTGGCCTGATAGCTCTCGAAGTTGGATACAGAGCTCACCTCCAACCAGCGCTCCTGGGCGGCAGAGTAGACCTCGAAGTCGTAGGTCAGTGCACTCGTGAAGCTCATATCACCACCGCTTAGACGTAGAATGCGCCAAGGGAGCTCCAGCTTCTCAACCAAAGTCTGCACGTATGCCACCATTTCGTCAAGACGCTGATAGCTACGCTCGGGCTTGTCGATGCAAACGATCTCTACCTTGTCGAACTGATGCAGGCGATTAAGTCCACGCACGTCCTTGCCATACGAACCAGCCTCACGACGGAAGCAAGCCGAATAGGCGGTGTTGCGGATTGGCAAATCCTGCTCATTAAGAATCACATCACGATAGATGTTGGTTACCGGTACCTCCGCCGTAGGGATTAGGTAGAGATTGTCTGCCGTGGCATGGTACATCTGACCCTCTTTGTCGGGGAGCTGCCCAGTGCCGTAGCCAGAGTCTTCGTTTACGACGTAGGGGGGCTGCACCTCTAGGTAGCCAGCCTCACGAGCACTGTCGAGGAAGAAGTTGATGAGCGCTCTTTGTAAGCGAGCGCCATAGCCCTTGTAGACAGGGAAACCAGCACCTGCGATCTTGACACCTAGCTCGAAGTCGATGAGGTCATACTTCTTGGCTAGCTCCCAGTGTGGCTGGGCATCGGGCGCTAGTGTAGGGATCTCCCCACCCTGAGATACACAGACATTGTCCTCGGCTGTCCTGCCCTCGGGTACAATCTCGGCTGGTAGGTTAGGGATCTGGTAGAGCTCTTGGCGTAGCGCCTCCTCGGCTTGCGCTTTCTCCTCCTCCATAGCTCTGCTCTGAGCCTTGAGGTCTGCCACACGTGTGCGGATCTTCTCGGCCTCTTCCTTGAGGCCTTGCTTCATCAGAGCACCTATCTCCTTGGCGATGCTATTCTGCTCGGCAAGTGCAGCGTCTAGTCTTTGCTGCATGGCACGGCGCCTCTCATCTAGCTCCAACACACGAGCGATGGCGACTGAGCCATCGAAGTGCTTCTTGGCGAGGCGACGTACGACATCGGCAGTATTATCTTTGATTTGCTTCAGCGTAAGCATATAAACATTGGTATGATGAATAAATAAGAGGTTGCCTAAGGCCGTATAGACCTTGTGAGGCAACCTCTTTTTTTAAGTTCTGAAAATCTCCTCTAGTTGCGGAGTAGATCGGATTATGCCTCTGCCTGAACAGAAACGTACGATCGGTCGTCACGCTTGCGCGTAAACACAACCTTACCATCTACTAGGGCATAGAGCGTGTGGTCCTTACCGATACCCACGTTCTCACCGGGATGGTGCTGCGTACCACGCTGACGCACGATGATGTTACCAGCCTTAGCGAACTGACCGCCAAAGAGCTTCACACCCAGACGTTTGCTTTCCGACTCACGTCCGTTCTTAGAACTACCTACACCTTTTTTATGTGCCATTATTCTGTTTCTTTTAAGCGGTTAATAATTATGCTACGATCTCCTTAACAAGAACTTCAGTAAACTGCTGACGGTGTCCGTTGAGCTTACGATAGCCTTTTCTTCTCTTCTTGTGGAAAACAAGTACCTTGTCCCCCTTAACCAGTGGGCTTACTACTTCGCAAACAACCTTGGCACCTACGATCGTAGGTACACCTACCGTTACATTGCCTGCATTGTCTACTAGGAGTACCTTGTCGAACTCCACTACTGCACCACTCTCTGCACCCTTGATGTGGTGTACGAATAGGCGACGGCCCTGCTCAAGCTTGAACTGCTGTCCCTGAATCTCTGCGATAACGTACATTTGTTATACTAACTTATTAAAATTAGCCCCGTAAGGTGAGCGACTTAGGCCGCTACTTGACACCAACCCTACTTAGGAAAATCGTGCAAATTTACGGACTATTCTTCTAATTACCAAACCCATCTACCCTACCCCAAGTGTATGCTAACTCTACTCTCAACGTTCCGAACGCAGAAACCGCAAAAAAACATTAAAACGGAGAGTCTACTCTCGAGCTCATTTGAGCCGAACGGACAAGATCGGTCAAAAAATTGAAGGACTGGTTTTGCCAAGTTGTAGGACTACTCCCGAGCAGTGTGTCCATCAATCTCTCGGGATTGATGGGAAGAAAATCTCAAAAGTGCGAGTCAATCAGCCAAGGACGAAGGAGAAAACCAAATAAATAACTCAATATCAACACTCTACAAAAACCTCCTATAAGCGATTATTTTCGGGCGTCTAGACGGAGAGCCCCAAACACTGCAGGAGGCAATCTGAGGCCTTCTAGGGGGCAAATACGAGGTTTGCCATTTTTATCTCACCAGAGCGAACACCTCCCCACCAACATTCTGAAATATGACCGAAAATATAAATTCCGAGGCTCCACTTGTATTGGATTATTAAAGTCACATGTACTCATGACCTCCCCAACAGCAGAGTTGCCCTCCGTGGCACCCGCCACCAGACATCAATCATATCATGAAACCATTGCACGGCACTTATCTTCCCTTAATCACTTTCTTTTATCTTTGCATCAGTTTGTAACAACCTTAGTTGATAAGTCTAACTCTTAACATAACTTTCAGCAGTATGAATAAATGTCTTATAGTGGCGAGATGCCTACTTGCGGCTCTAATGGTAGGTCTCATCTTACCTAGCTGTAAAAAAGAACTTCCCAAGCCAGAGAAGCCCAAGGAAGAGGAGAAAAAGGAACAGCCTAAAAAAGACAACGAGAAGCAAGATGGCGAGAAACCCAATCCACCCAAGGATGACAACGAAGGGGACAAGCCGACCCCTCCTAAAGACAACGAAGGAAACAAGCCCAATCCACCCAAGGACGACAACGAAGGGGACAAGCCGACTCCTCCTAAAGACGACGAAGGAAACAAGCCCAATCCACCCAAGGACGACAACGAGGGAGATAAGCCAACCCCTCCTAAAGACGACGAAGGGAACAAACCCAATCCACCCAAGGATGACAACGAGGGAGATAAACCCACGCCGCCGACTCCTCCAACGCCTCCCACTCCTCCAGAACCACCTACTCCACCTACTCCACCAGCAACGGACCCTACGATGGTAGATGAAGAGCCGGGATTGCGCAACGTGGTGCTGCTCAACTTCACAGGGCAGAGGTGTACGTACTGCTACCGAAATGGTCAAAGCATCAGAGAGAAAGCCAAGGAAATTGGGGAACAGTACATTCCTGTATTCATACACGATAGCTACTCATACTCCCCCGATCTGTATTTGCGAGAAGCTGCCAAGTACTCTGCGCCACTCAACGTAAAGGGATATCCAAGCATTCGTTTCAACAACACGCCAGTGGAGAATCGTCCCCTAAACGAGATGCTAAAAGAGAAAGATCTCTACAAGGCCGAGATTGACCTTAAGCGTAATGGGCGGGAGATAACTCTGGAAGTCCTCACACGTGTATATAGCTCACAGAAATCCCTGCATAAGACGCCTCTAAACCTGCTAGTTTGGGTGGTAGAAGATGACCTGAAGTTCCGCCAAAGCTCGCCTATGGGCAACATCGAGGGCTACGTACACGACTTCGTCTTCAGAGGCTCTCTAAACGGAACTTGGGGACAGCAGATAGAGCTAGGCGAGAAAGCTACTATCAAGCATACACTTGGAGCTGTGGTCAAGAACCCAGAGAATGCATCAATCGTAGTATTCGTGATGGAGCGCAGGTCGCACCGATTCCTAGACGCAACCAAGATACCTCTAGCCAAGAAATAGAGGTAGCCCCTTTAAGTAGGATCCCCCAGAGTGCATAAAGTACAAGACTCCAGAGCCGAGCTAGTACAAGTGACAACAAACACCTCTATACCTAATATGAGATTCCTATACTGGTCAGCTATCTTAACCCTGCTACTCTGCTCGAGCATCAGCATCACGGCTCAAACTAGACTGAGCGGCTACGTAAAAGACGTACAAGATGGGCAAAACGTACCCTACGCAAGTATCCTGATCAAAGAAATCAACTCTGGCAGCATCACAGACGAGGACGGAGCCTTTAGTATTGAGCTACCTATAGGCCGCTATCATCTAGAGATTAGATCCCTAGGCTATGAAGCTAAGCAGCTAGAGATAGAAGTAACTCAGAATAGTCAGCCGATCGAGATACGGCTCAAGCCAAGCATCGTGCAGCTCAGAGCAATGGAGGTAAGCGCACGCAAAGGAAAAGAAGATCCCGCCTACCCCATTATGCGTAGGGTGATGTACCGAGTTCCCGTCTACCGCAGAGCTGTGGAGCGGTACACCCTACAAGTATACACTCGAGCAGTCGCCTCTATACGCAAGCTCCCCCGCCTAATCAACGCAGAGATAGGCGAGGGCAAAGTGAAGCTACAAGACCTCGTGGGTAAGACTTTTGTGGAGGAGAAGATCAGCCGCATCTCGTACTCTAGCCCCAATACACTCGAGCAGGTTGTCCTCTCCAAACGCTCGTCCATACCACAGGCTATCAAAGACGAGATGAACCTCGACAACGATAGCACAGACGAGTTGCTTGGCAGTGACTTCTATGCCCCTCACTTCAATGATATCCTTAACCCAATTACACCGGGAGCCTTCGGCAGATACAAGTATCGTCTACTCAGCCGCACCCAAGAGGGGGATCATGTCGTCTATCGCATCAGCTTCCGCCCTCGCACCAACCAGATAAGCCTAGCATCTGGGGAACTAGAGATCATCGAGGGAGCTTGGGCTGCTCGCACGATGACCCTAGACATTGATCGCCTCGGCATGCTGAAGCAACGAGTCACCTACCAGCTGAGCCGAGTAAACTCGGGCATCTACCTCCCCACAACCTTTACCTCTAGCAGCAAGCTCCAAACCCTAGGCATCGATATGTCGATTAAGTATGTCGCCTCAATGCGCTACAAGAGTATTGAGCTAACCGCCGAGGCCAAGCAGTTTGCTCAAGATAGCCTCTCAAGCAATCGAATAAGCAATCGAGAGATCGAGCGACACGAGGAGCTCCTCAACGCCCGACATCGACGCACGCCTAACACAACGGCCAAACGCCATCGGTACGAGAGGAGGCTCAAGGAGCAGGAAGAGAGCATACAACTCTCCATAAAAGACAGCATAGACACCTGCATTGATAGTGCCTATTGGCAGAGCGCACGCCCAATACCTATGCAGCGAGATGAGCGGGAGAGCTTCGTCAAGCTAGACTCAATCAATCTAGATTGGGCAAAAAAAGCCCAGCGACGCCCAAGCTCCATTGTTCTAGCACCGAGCGAAGAAAGCGGCGAGCCCAAAGTCAGAACTGCCTCTGCGAAGCCTAGCGCCATAGGTGTCATCAGCAGATTGCTTTTCTCTGGCAATCTATACCAAAAAGATGGTTGGCATCTGGGGACGACTAGCCGTGGGGGGCTTATTAGTCATGCTCTATACAACTACAATGTAGCCGATCAGCTCCAGCTTGGCCTACAACTGAACCTAAGCAGAGATATAGACAAACTCCGGAGGTGGAGCCTGAGCGGAGGCGCTTACTATTCGACCCGCAGACGGGCTGTACTCTGGGACGCAGAGCTCAGACTACTCCCTCTGTACAAGAAGAATCTAGACATCAAGCTCGGTATAGGTCGAGCGACTAATGAAATAGGGAATGAGCGCCAAGGTACCCTAGCAAAGCTCCTGTACAATACACTTACTGCGATCACGGGCAAGGGCTACTCTGCGCTCTACGAAGAGCAATATATCGACTTGACAGCCTCGATGATCCCAATGCCTGCACTAGAAATCAAAGCCTCGACCTCACTGCGTCGCAGTCAAGGTCTAGACCTTAGCCCCATCAAGACGTCCAGTAGCTGGTTTGCTAATCTGGGCTACTGGAGGCAAGCAGGCTGGGAAGGGTATGAGCATCTACAAAGCATCTTGCCACTGGCACACAGAGCGGAGTACATCGACCTGCGTACCGAGGCAACATGGAGCACTAAGCCCTACCACAAAAGGAGCCAATCTGGCTGGCTAAGCTACTACAACGATCGGCGTCTTGCTCCTATCTATCGACTAGAAACGCACACCAATATCCCCGTTGGGGTGGGTGGCTCAGCCTTTAGCTTCGTCAAAGGGAGCATGGAGCATACCATTAAGCTAAAACGTTATGTAGACGACTTTTTAGCTTATCGACTAGAGCTGGGCGGATATCTCTGGCGGGATCGAGTAAGTCCGGAGTCTGCCTATTACTTCAAGGGGAGCAACAGCATGATAGTTCGCCCAACATCGGGGACAAGTTTCTATACGATGAGCCCCTACACGGCACTAGATGGTCAATTCTTTGGCACGGCATCGATGGGATATGCCTCCAATCGAATTCTCGTCAATTACCTGCCTTTCTTGGTCAATCGTATGACGCAAGAGCAGATTCACCTCAAGTTGAGCTACCAGCAGCATCACTCCCCCTATGCAGAGCTCGCATATCTCTGGGGGCTGAAGCAATCTTTTTGGGTTGGCGTCTATGTGGGCGGAGCTATTAGGCCCAGTGCCTTCACGCCCTCTCTAGCCATAGCGGTGCAAACCTCTCTCTAGTATGATCTCCTTGTGGCGAACTTTTAAGTTGCGACAAAGAGAAGCATAGACAATACTTCCAACAAAAGGGCTGACTTCGGATTGTGAAGTCAGCCCTTTCTTATGTCTGATTGCTTAGCTCCCTCGCCAGATGATTTTCATACTTCGGCCGATGGCTCATTGCTAAGACGTCTAAATTCTTGGTTTGAGTCGTCTAAAAAGTTCTGCTCTGACATCTAAAAAGTTTTGTTTAGACGTCTAAATTCTATATTTCAAGACTTAAAATATACATTTCCAGCTTTGATATATATATTTCCAAACTCGAAATGTACATTTCAAGTCTTGGTTTATGCTTTTTATTAGGAGCTTCTCAACTTTTACTAGTACCATTTAGGACTTTTCTATGCACAAAAAGAAGAATTAACGTAAGGGAATAAGTGCTCTACTCGTGGTTTTATCTGTAAGACAGAGGGGTATTTGCCCTGCAAAATTGCTACCTTTGTATCCTTGTAAGTACATTAAAGACAGAATAGATGAATGTAGCAATCGTCGGCGTGAGCGGAGCTGTAGGGCAGGAGTTCCTACAAGTACTTAGCGAGCGCCCATTCAAAATAGATCGACTAGAGCTATTCGCCTCTGCACGCTCGGCTGGCAAGGTGATCAAGTTCCGAGGCAAGGACTATACGGTCAAGGAGCTCAAACACGGGGACGACTTCAAGGATATTGATGTCGCTTTCGTTTCGGCAGGGGGGAGCGTTTCGCTCGAGTTTTCCGATACGATCACCAAGCATGGTACGATTATGATTGACAACTCCAGTGCCTTCCGTATGTACGAGGACGTCCCTCTAGTGGTGCCAGAGGTCAATGCCAAAGACGCTCTAGTACGGCCCAGAGGTATCATCGCCAATCCCAACTGCACAACCATACAAATGGTAGTAGCGCTCAACGTGATCGAGCAGCTCTCACACATCAAGCGTGTGCATGTGGCGACCTATCAGGCAGCCAGCGGAGCCGGAGCGATGGGCATGGCTGAGCTAGACCGCCAGACCAAAGAAATCGCCGCAGGTGAGGAGCCTTCGGTTGAGAAATTCGCCTATCAGCTCGCCTACAACCTAATCCCCCAGATTGATGTCTTCACAGACAACGACTACACCAAGGAGGAGATGAAAATGTACCACGAGACTCGCAAGATCATGCATAGCGACATCATGGTGAGTGCCACTTGTGTACGTGTACCAGTAACACGTGCACATAGCGAGGCTATCTGGCTAGAAACAGAGCAACCTCTCGAGCTTGATGCCGTACGTGAGGCCTTCCGTGAGGCCCAAGGTATTGTCTTGCAAGACGAGCCCGCCGATCAGGTCTACCCCATGCCACTCTTCATCGCAGAGAAAGATCCTGTCTACGTAGGTCGCCTGCGTCGAGATCTAACCAGCCCCAATGGTCTGAGCTTCTGGTGCGTGGCCGACCAAATCAAAAAGGGAGCAGCCCTCAATGCCGTGCAAATCGCCGAGTGGCTCGACAGACAAGGGGAGTTTAAGAAGAAATAAACGCCTCTGCACATTAATCAAGTAGTATCAATGAAAGTATTCAATAGCGCTGCCGAGCTACAAGCATACATCACCACGGAGCGCACAGCAGGACGAACCGTTGGTTTCGTCCCAACCATGGGAGCTCTACACGCAGGACATATTAGCCTTGTGAAGCGTGCACTACAGGAGTGCGACCGCTGTGTAGTAAGCGTTTTCGTCAATCCAACTCAATTCAACGACCCCAAAGACCTAGCGACTTACCCAAGGACCTTCGAGGCCGATGCCCTGCTACTAGCAGAGGCTGGAGCCGACGCCGTATTCCACCCAAGTGTCGAGGAGGTCTATCCCGAGCGTGATGAACGCATCTTTGAGGTAGGGCGTGTGGCGGAGGTCATGGAGGGAGCTCATCGCCCCGGACACTTCAATGGCGTGATGCAAGTAGTGAGCCGTCTCTTCGATATTGTTCGTCCCGACAAGGCATTCTTCGGCGACAAGGACTTCCAGCAGATTGCCGTGGTTCGTGCTATGGTTCGCCTCATTGGCTCGCCTGTGCAGATCGTCGACTGCTCTATCGTACGTGAGGCCGATGGCTTAGCCCTAAGTAGCCGTAACGTACGTTTAACTCCAGAGCAACGCTCTATCGCCCCCAATATCTACCGCATTCTTCGTGAGAGCCTTGACTTCGCCAAAGAACATACTCCCAAGGAAACAGAGCTTTGGGTAATCAATCAACTCAACGCAATCGAGCAGCTTAGAGTCGAGTACTACGAGATCGTAGACGCCGATTCGCTGGAGCGTGTCGAGAGCTGGCAAGATAGTCTACGTATCCAAGGTTGTATCACCGTATTCTGTGGCGAAGTTCGCCTCATCGACAACATTGCTTATAAGTAGCCTAGAGTGAAGATTATTCAATTATGCATATACAGCCTACTGTTAGCTCTGCTAGCGGTAGGCTGTGGTACTAAGAAGAAGAGGATTCTTGAGGCTGATACGCCCGAGGTACCGACACCTCCTGTTTCGTCCGTACGAGCTCCCGAAGCATGGAAGCCACCTATGGGGGACAGTATCCGCTACGAAATGCGTGCTGTGTGGCTAACGACAGCCTACGGGCTAGACTGGCCAAGCGTCAAAGCGGATACTCCCAATGGTATCCGCCGACAGCAACAAGAGCTTGACCGCATTCTCGATAGGCTCAAACAAGACGGCTACAATACCGTTTTCTTCCAAGCTCGTCTATCAGGCTCTGTGATCTACCCCTCCAAGACCGAACCCTTTGCACATCGCCTCTTTACCACCACAGGCCAGCCACCAGCATACGACCCTCTAGCCTATGCCGTAGAGGCTTGCCACCGCAGGGGCCTAGCCATACATGCGTGGCTAGTGACCTATCCGATTGTATCGTCCCGCAAGAGTGCACACCCAATCCTCATCAAGAATCCAAGCTGGGCAATCGCCCACAAGGGTAGCCGCCATCTAGACCCGGGCAACCCCGCAGTACGTACCTATATAGCCAAGCTCGCCGAAGAAGTTGTGCGTGGCTACAATGTCGATGGCATTCATTTCGACTACTTCCGCTATCCCGAAGAGGCAGAGCGATTCAACGACAACGCCTCATACGCTCGCTACGGCAAGGGTCTAAGCCGAGAAGACTGGCGCAGGCAGAACCTAAGTGAACAGCTCGTGGAGATCAACGAAGTTGTACGCAAAATCCGCCCCGAGATCCAAATTAGCGTGGCTCCACTAGGCAAACTGCGCAAGCTCCCAACCTTAGCCAGACCCCATGGCTGGACGGCCTACGAAAGTGTTTTCCAAGACGTGGAGGCTTGGGCTAATGCTCGATTGGTTGATTTTGTCGCCCCAATGATGTACTACAAGGACGATCTCTACGAACCCTTCCTCGTAGACTGGATGGAACGAGTGGGGAAGAAAATACCTGTCATCGCAGGGCTTGCTCCGTATCGCATAAGCGAGAGTGGCTGGAGTGCACAGACAATCGCGGACCAAATCAGGCTGGCTCGCAGGTATGGTGCTGGAGGAGTAAGTATGTTTCGTGAGGCCAACATCGGGCACAAAGAACCTTTGATGCGCACACTCATTCAACATGAATTTAGGCATCTTGCTCTACCTTTACCCCTCTATGGACGAGCTATGCCTCGGGCTGGAGAACCAACGGATTTAACAATAGAGCAGGACAAAAACATAATTCGCCTGAGCTGGCGTATGCCGATTGGTAGCACCAAGGCAACCTATCGTGTTTGGGCTAAAATAACCCACCCTGACGGAAGGACGGAGGGCATCATGCTCGTGCAGGGGCTGAAGGAGCAATCCTGCGCTCTACGAATCTCGGAGTTCCCCTCGGAGGACTGCATCGAGCTCGGCGTAGAGGCCGTGAACACTGCAGGTGTAGCTACCGCGTGCCGTATGCCTGTTGAGTTTAACCTCGCCAATGCTCGCCTGACTCAAGTCCAAATGCGATGAACATCTACATCCACGTTCCATTCTGCGCCCAGCGGTGCAGCTACTGTGACTTCTACACGCAGACTCAAATGAGCCTGCGTGTATCTTATGTGCGTGGGCTGCTTCGAGAGCTTGAGATGAGGCGTAGTGAGCTCCAGCCAGATGCTACGATTGAGCACATCTACCTAGGCGGAGGCACGCCGTCACTACTCTCCATAGACGAACTCACCCAGATCTTCGAACAGATCTATCGGCTCTACCCCGTGAGCTCTGGCGGAGAAATTACGTTAGAAGCCAACCCCGACGACATCAACCGAGAGTATGCAAGAGGACTAAGGGAACTGCCGATCAATCGCATCAGTATGGGCGTGCAGAGCTTCCAAGAGGCCGACCTCAAGTTCCTCAATCGCAGGCACTGCAGAGCGCAGGTCTATTCGGCTGTCGAGCTGCTTCGCTCGGCAGGACTAGAGGAGATGAGCCTAGACCTCATCTATGGCCTGCCCGGGCAAACCGAGGCGACATGGGGGGACAACATCCGCCAAATCCTCTCGCTCGACGTGCCACACATCTCGGCATACCACCTCATCTACGAGGAGGGAACACCACTGACAAGAATGCTCGAACGAGGTAAAGTCACCGAGGTGAGCGAGGAGGTCAGTCTGATGTTCTTCAAGATGCTTATTGAGCAGCTTGGAGAAGCTGGCTACGATCACTACGAGATCTCCAATTTCGCCAGGCCCAATCACCATGCCCGCCTCAATACTGGCTATTGGCTAGGCGAACATTATCTAGGCTTCGGCCCTGCAGCTCATAGCTACGATGGTCTAGTACGTAGCTACAACGTTCCTTCCATAGAGCAGTATACCGAGGCACTAGAGCAAGGGCAACGTAAGCACACAGGCGAAGAGCTGACAGAGGAGCATATCCTACACGAGTACATCATGACTCGTCTGCGGACGATGTGGGGTATCAATCTAGACGATATGACTACTCGCTTCGGCTCCGACGCCACCTCTACATTGCTCTCCCGTGCAGAGCCACATCTCTCTAGTGGGAAGCTCATCCAAACGGACAACGTCCTGCGCCTCACTCCTAGTGGCGTCTTCGTCTCGGACGGCATCCTAGTAGACCTATTCGACTAATCACTACACAAGCCAAAAAAGAAACCCCTCGGACTCTAGGAGCACCGAGGGGTCTTGTCTATTGAGCTAACGCTCTGTTTACTTCACCTTAGCTACGATAGCCTTGAAAGCTTCTGGGTGATTAACCGCTAGGTCAGCTAGAACCTTACGGTTGATCTCGATACCAGCAGCGTGCAGAGCACCCATGAGACGAGAGTAAGACATACCCTCTAGGCGAGCTGCAGCGTTGATACGCTGAATCCATAGAGCGCGGAAGTTGCGTTTTTTGTTCTTACGGTCGCGGTAAGCGTAGGTTAGACCCTTCTCCCAAGTATTCTTGGCTACAGTCCAAACGTTCTTACGGGCACCATAATACCCACGAGTGAGCTTCAAGATTCTCTTTCTCTTGGCACGTGAAGCTACATGATTTACTGATCTTGGCATAATACTAATTGTTTTTGATTGGCAGCGGCCGACGAATCGACTCTTAACTGGCTGACCTCTCTGTTACTTAAAATCGTGATTAAACTCGTCTTTGATCGTCTTACTTGAGACGGAGAAGCTCCTTAACCTCGCGAACGTCTACGCAAGCCACTAGGCCGAAGTGCGTGAGGCGACGCTTTTGCTTGGTTGATTTCTTCGTCAAGATGTGACGCTTAAAGGCGTGTTTACGCTTGATCTTACCTGACCCAGTGAGCGTAAAACGCTTCTTAGCACTGGAGTTAGTCTTTTGCTTAGGCATTTTGCTTTGTTATTATTGAGTTAAAACATTGATCATCGCACTGCCCACGCAGCCTATGCGCGGCAGTGCGTTTTTTATTCTTAATCTAATTGATTTAGCAGCTTAGTCTTCGGCTTCGGCGGTAGCCTCCGCAGCCTTAGGAGCCTTGTCCTTCTTGGGAGCAGCAGCCTTGCGGGGGGCGAGCATGATAGTCATGCGCTTACCCTCGAGCACTGGCATGCTCTCTACCTTGCCATACTCCTCTAGGTCGTTGGCGAAGCGTAGCAGTAGCACCTCTCCCTGCTCCTTGAAGACGATAGAGCGACCGCGGAAGAATACATAAGCCTTGACCTTAGCACCCTCGGATAGGAATCCCTTGGCATGCTTGAGCTTGAAGTTGTAGTCGTGGTCGTCGGTCTGAGGGCCGAAACGAATTTCCTTCACGACGACCTTCTGGGCCTTGGCCTTCTGCTCCTTCTGATGCTTCTTCTGCTGATATATAAACTTCTGATAGTCTACAACTCGGCATACGGGTGGATTAACATTGGGAGAGATCTCGACGAGATCTAGCTCCTGCTGGTTGGCGATGCGCTGTGCATCCTGTATCGAATACACGCCTTGCTCGACATTATCGCCGACCAAACGTACCTCACGAGAGCGAATCTCCTGATTGATGCGGTACTGAAACTTTAATTTGTTATCTACTGCCATTCAGTATGCTATAAGTAATGCTTTTAATTGCTTTGGGCAATGCCCTACTGTTGATGAGTTGTACTATCTAATCGTTTATTATTCTGCTTGTTCTGCTTGCCAAGCGTTGAGCATTGAGTTCACTTCGCTATGGATAAGCTCCGCAAAGGTAGCAATTTTCATGGAACCAACATCGCCACTGCCTTGCTTTCTTACACTTACCTCTCCATTTTCGGCTTCCTTCTCACCCACGATGAGCATGTATGGGATGCGCTTGAGCTCGTTGTCGCGGATCTTGCGACCGATCTTCTCGTTGCGATCGTCTACCTGCACGCGGATGTCCTGATCATTGAGTGTGCGTGCTACACTATGCGCATAGTCGTTGAACTTCTCACTGATCGGCAGGATCACCACTTGGTCTGGGGTCAGCCATAGAGGGAACTTACCAGCCGTATGCTCAATCAGCACGGCCACGAAACGCTCCATAGAGCCAAATGGTGCACGGTGGATCATCACTGGGCGGTGCTTCTTATTGTCCTCGCCAGTGTACTCTAGCTCGAAGCGTTCGGGCAAATTATAGTCCACCTGAATAGTCCCGAGCTGCCAGCGACGACCTAGGGCATCCTTGACCATGAAGTCGAGCTTAGGCCCGTAGAAAGCCGCTTCGCCATACTCAATGACAGCAGGCAGACCCTTCTCTTGGCAAGCCTCGATAATCGCCTGCTCGGCACGCTCCCAGTTCTCTTCGCTACCGATATACTTCTCACGATCAACCTTATCGCGGAGCGAAATCTGCGCCTCGAAATTCTGGAAATCAAGCGCTTTGAAGATGATGAAGATGATGTCCATGACCTTGATGAACTCCTCCTTGATCTGATCTGGGCGGCAGAATAGGTGTGCGTCGTCCTGCGTGAAGCCACGTACACGAGTCAGGCCGTGCAGCTCACCGCTCTGCTCGTATCTATATACGGTACCGAACTCGGCTAGACGGATAGGCAGGTCGCGATATGAATGCACCCCGAGAGATTTGTAAATCTCACAGTGGTGTGGGCAGTTCATCGGCTTGAGCATAAACTCCTCACCCTCCTGCGGAGTGGTAATGGGGCGGAAAGAGTCTGCGCCATACTTAGCCCAGTGACCAGAGGTAATGTAGAGCTGCTTGCTACCAATGTGCGGAGAGATCACCTGCTGATAGCCAAACTTCTTCTGGATCTGCTTGAGAAACTCCTCTAGGCGCAGACGAAGCTGAGTACCACGTGGCAACCAGAGGGGGAGCCCAGAGCCAACATTCTGCGAGAATGCAAAGAGCTGTAGCTCCTTACCGATCTTGCGGTGGTCACGCTTCTTAGCCTCCTCGAGCATTACTAGATATTCGTCTAGCTGCTTCTTCTTGGGGAATGTGATCCCGTAGATACGGGTGAGCTGCTTGCGCTTCTCATCGCCACGCCAGTACGCACCAGCTACGCTTAGGAGCTTGATAGCCTTGATGTAGCTAGTATTGGGCAGGTGTGGCCCACGGCAAAGATCCGTGAAGTTACCCTGTGTATAAGTTGTGATCGTGCCATCGGCCAAATCGGTGATTAGCTCAACCTTATATTCGTCTTGCTTATCCTCGAAGTAACGGAGCACTTCGTTTTTGCTGATAGGACGGCGGATGTATTCGCTCCTCTGAGCAGCTAACTCAGTCATCTTCTTCTCAATGGCAGGCAGGTCGGCATCCTTGATGCTAATGCCCTCTCCGGGATCTACGTCGTAGTAGAATCCGTTCTCGATGGCTGGGCCAATCCCGAACTTAGTACCGGGATAGAGAGCCTCTAGAGCTTCGGCCATTAGGTGAGCGCTAGAGTGCCAAAAAGCATGACGCCCCTCGGGGTCGTCCCACTTATATAGTTTAATCGACGCGTCCTCGGTAATGGGGCGTGTGAGATCCCAAATTTGATCATTGACGCCTACGGAGAGTACATCTTGCTGCAGACGTGAACTGATGCTACCGGCTATATCCCACCCAGTAACACCAGATTCGTACTGACGGACATTTCCGTCGGGAAAAGTGATGTTAATCATCATTGTTTACTTCTTTTAAGTTAAGCCTACCCCTACGGACGGATAGACCAATGCAATATGCGCCACAAAGATACGATTTCCGTTGCAACCACACAGCCCACCTAGTTCGTCGACACAATTAACCCCAGAGTATCGCCCTATGATAGGCATACTCTGGGGTTAAACTTGGAGTTTGGGGTTATCGACTAGCGGCCTTTCTTTTGGCGCTCACGTTGCATCTGCTGTTGCTGACGCTGAGCTTCTTCTAGGCGCTCCATCCATTTGCTCTTCTTACGTGGCTTCTTCTTATTCTCCTCCATCTTGGCTAGGAGCTTCTCTTCGTTGATTGCGTATCGGAAGGCAAAGTACTGAATGATTGTGATCAGCGTAGAGATGAAATAGTAGTAGCTAAGCCCCGAAGCATTTTGGTTGAACATGAAGAAGAACATGATGCTCATCATATAGGGCATATACTTCATGCCTGCCATAGCTTCGCCTCCTGCCGATGCAGTCTGCGACATCATATACTTATTATATATAATATTGACGATGGTCATCAACAGACAGAAGAGACTGATATGATTGCCCAGCAGACTGCTCACTAGAGGGATATTGAAGTCCCAGCTGATTACAGGGTCGTAGGTCGAGAGGTCATGAGCCCAGAGGAAGCTCTCTCCACGCAACAGAATCGACGTGGGGAAGTACATATACAGGGCAATGAGGAATGGCATCTGTAGGAGCATAGGCAGGCAACCACTCATAGGGCTAGCACCAGCCGAGCTATAGAGCGCCATGGTTTCTCTCTGCTTCTTGAGCATGGTTTCTTGGTCAGTCTTACCCTCGTACTTCTTATTAATCTCCTCTACTTGTGGGCGTAGAATACGCATCTTGGCCTGAGAGAGATAGCTCTTGTAGGTGAAGGGCGAGAGCAGGAGCTTGATGAAGATCGTCAGCAGCAGAATAATAATCCCCCAATTGCTGATATAGTCCTTGAGGAAGCTAACAATCGGAATAATGAGATAGCGATTGAGCGCACGGAAGATGTTTACCCCGAGGTAGACTAGGTGATCGAGATTCAGCGCCTCGTCTTTGCTCACACCCTCGTCATACGAGCGTAGCAGCTCGTAGTCGTTGGGGCCGAAGAAGAATGTGAAGTCTGCTTGAGCGCCCTGTCTTAGATTGAAGGGGAAAGTCCCTCTCATCGAGCAGCTACGAATATAACCGCTATTCTCGGGCATCGCCTCAATAGCGATCACATTGTCGTCGAAAGAGCCTGTACGATTGATCAGCACAGAGCTGAAGTACTTATCCTTGAAAGCCAACCAGCGGAGCGACTCTGTTACTTTCTCCTCGTCACGCCCCGAGGTGCTTAGATCATCGACATCTCCACCACGTGTGTAGTAGTAGATCGAGCTATACTGCGCCTCGAACTTGTGGCTCTGCTCCTGCTGTGGGATACGTTGCGCCCACTCCACATCTTGCAGTGAAGTATTGGCTGGGAGCAGACGCTCTAGATTGTGCCCTACGATACCGAAGTCGAGACGGTAGTCGTCTAAGCGTAGTTTGTAGCGGAAGTCGAGATAGCTATCCTGCTCAATGGGCAGGCGCATCACAGCGGTGCTATCGGTCTGCTCGACAAGCTCGAAGGTAAGGTCGGCTGTATTGAGCATCGTATTCTGTACCGTGCGTAGAGGCAGGTTGAAGCGCACGTCGTCTGGAGCGAAGAGGCGCACAGGCTGCTTGACCTCATCGGGCTTACCCTCATCAGTATTATTGAGGTAATCACTCAAGATAGCCTCCACGGGGGCACCGCCTCGTGTAGAGAGCTTAACGCTCAGCTTGGCATTCTTGAGCTCGACAGTCTGCACTGGGCGTGCCTGCTGATAGGCAGGTAGCATAGGCTGGCCTAGAGAATCTACCTCCACGGCCGTCATACTGGCAGCGGGGGGGGGATTGATTGAACCCACAGAGCTAGGAGCATTGAGTGTCTGCTCGGTAGGGGTAGGCTGAGCTTCTTGCTCTGGGGTGGGCTTATTGAACCAGTTGAAGCCTAGCAGTATTGCTCCGATGAGGAGCAGGCCGATTAGGGTGTTTCTATCCATTCTTATATATGTAGGCCAGTCGCTCTGGCATTACTATGTCTTATTTGATGAGGCAAACTACTTCTGTATGGCAGCCTTGATGAAGCTCAGGAAGAGCGGATTGGGGCGAAGCACTGTGCTATTGTACTCTGGGTGGAACTGCACACCGATGAACCAACGATGCTCTGGGAGCTCTACAATTTCTACAAGTCCCGTATCTGGGTTCTCGCCCGAACAAATCATACCAGCCTGCTCAAAGGTCTCACGATACTGACTGTTGAACTCAAAGCGATGACGATGACGCTCACGGATAAACTCCTTGCCGTAGGCCTCGGCTATACGGCTACCCTTGCGCAAGACGCAGTCGTATCCACCCAAGCGCATTGAGCCACCCATATCACTAATCGTCTTCTGCTCCTCCATCAGATCTACCACTTTGTGTGGTGACTCTGGCATGATCTCGGAGGTGTGGGCATCTTTGAGGCCTAGCACGTTACGGGCAAACTCAATCACCATACATTGCATACCCAAACAAATACCAAGTGTAGGGATATTGTGCTCTCTGGTATATCTGAGCGCCTCAAACTTACCGTCTATACCACGAGAACCAAAGCCGGGAGCGATGACTACACCGTCCATCCCGCCGAGCAACTCCGCCACGTTGTCGGCCGTCACCTTCTCACTATGGATTGATACGAGGTTCAGCTTGCGCTTATTGTAGATTGAGGCTTGCAGGAGCGACTCGTCGATAGACTTGTAGGCATCTTGTAGCTCTACATACTTACCCACGAGGGCGATATTGACAGTCTCGGCAGCCGAGGCACGTAGGGCAAGGAAGTTCTTCCAGTCCTTGAGGTCTACTGCTCCCTTAGCCTCAATGCCGAGCTTCTTGAGCACCGTAGCATCTAGGTTCTGTTCCTGCAGGGCTAGAGGCACCTCGTAGATTGTAGGTACATCGACGCACTGCACCACAGAGTCTGGGGTAACGTTGCAGAAGAGGGCTACCTTGCGCAGAATGTCTGTACTCAGAGCATGCTCGGTGCGTAGTACTAGGATATCTGGCTGAATACCCACCTCTTGTAGTTGCTTGACCGAGTGCTGTGTAGGCTTAGTCTTGACCTCACCAGCCGCAGCAATATAGGGTACGTAGGTCAGATGTACGCACAGGCAGCTATTGCCTAGCTCCCACTTGAGCTGACGAACACTCTCAAGGAAAGGTAGCGACTCGATGTCGCCTACTGTACCGCCGATCTCGGTGATGACGAAATCGAACTGCTTCTTGATGCCAAGGAGCTTGACGTTGCGCTTAATCTCATCGGTGATGTGAGGCACGACCTGTACGGTCTTACCGAGGTAGTCGCCTTTGCGCTCCTTACTGATCACATTCTGGTAGATGCGTCCAGTAGTAATATTGTTCGCGCGCGAGGTTGCAATGTTGAGGAAACGCTCGTAGTGGCCAAGATCCAAGTCAGCTTCGTGGCCGTCGTCGGTCACATAGCACTCTCCGTGTTCGTATGGATTGAGGGTACCCGGGTCGATATTGATATAGGGGTCGAACTTCTGAATCGTCACGCTATAACCACGAGCTTGTAGGAGTTTAGCCAATGATGCGGCTACGATGCCCTTACCTAGGGAGGACACTACGCCTCCGGTTACGAATATATACTTAGTTTCCACTACGTTTTGTGTTGGGTGTATATTATTTATGATCTATCATCTCGGGGGACTGACCACAAGTCAGCACCAAGAAAGGGGCCAACAAGGCACAAGTCCCGACAAAGTTACGTGATTATTTCCAAAACTCCTCGACACGCCTCTCCGATTCACAGGGCAACCGCATCAAAATCCAACCCATTGATTATCAATAGATATTTCTTCTCAAAAAGTAGAGATTGAGAGAAAGCAAGATCAAAATTTAATCTGATAATCAGCATGTTAAAAAGATGGCGTTTGATGCGGGTACCCTGCATAAGAGCTGGAGTAAGAATTGAGTAGTTTTTCTTGATTCTCAATGGTTTATCTATTGCAAGAATGGAAGATATTTAGTATCTTTATAGTTGCAAATCAAATAGATAACCAAATACTCCCATCCTATGGATAAGGCAAAGTTAGTAGAAATATTATTGTGTAGTTGATGAGTTTTGTAAAGGTGCTGATCGATACATGGCACCTAAGACGCTTGTAGAGGACGGCAAACGTCTTAGGAGCCTATTGCACCGTCGCCTCAGTTCCTTCGAGTCGTGTTTTTGCTGCTTGAGGCAGTGTTTTTCAGTGGTGGTATCCTCCCCCCTTACCCCGACCTTGTGTACTTTCCATTTTCTAACGCAACACTATGGTTATAAGAACGACAGGTGGCGGGCTAGCCCGCCACCTGTCAAAAATCGTTCATAGCTTTGATGTTG